>JAKBYW010000226.1:0-4574 GCA_021840275.1 Chloroflexota bacterium
CGCACAGATTTACTGAGGAGCCTGAACCCACTTACCGCCCTTGTCAATGTTGAAGACTGGGCCGGAGGCTGAACATTCGCCGGTGGCATCGCAGGTGATCGTGCCAGACAAGCCCTGATAATCCTTGGTGCCGCGGACAGCTGCAACCAGCGCGGCGCGCGGGATATACAGCTTGCCACCGCTGAGGACAGCAACGCTTTCGATGGCTTTAATCAGAACTGCGGCAGAGTCGTATGCAGTCCAGCTGTAGGGGGAGAGCTTGCCGGCGGGCTGGCCGTAGGCGGCCAGGTAGGCAGCATCGAACTTGGTCTTGGCATCTGAAGCAGGCGGGATGAGGGAGGTGGAGTAAGCGCCTTCGCCATTCGCACCGGTGCGGTCAAGGAAGTCCTGGCCGAAGGTGCCATCATCACCAAAGAAGGTGACGCCCGTGAGACCGGCCTGTTTCATCTGGTTGATGATGACAACGGCCTCGGCAGTGTAACCGCCGTAGAAGAGCGCATCGGGTTTCTTGGAGGCAATATCAGCCAACGCGGCGCTGTAGTCCGATTCGCCGGGGGTGATGGCATTGAAGGCGACTACAGTGCCACCCAGGCCCTTGAACTGGTCATTGACAACTTGCGCGAGGCCCTGGCCATAAGCCTGACCATCGTGCAGGATCGCCAGATTCTTGACGCCGAGCTTGTTGTAGAGATACGCAGCGGCGAATTTGCCCTGGGCAGCATCCGTGAAGACGTCGCGGTTGAAGACCTTGGAACCGGTCGTGGTCAGGGCGGGATTGGTGGCCGAGGGGGACATCATCGGGATGTTCGCGGCTTCATAAATAGGCATGGCAGCCTTGGTTGCGCCGGAGAAAATGTGGCCGGCGATGGCGACAACTTGCGGGTCGGCAACCAACTTGTTGGCGACAGACGCGCCGCCTTCAGCGGTGCCACCGTCATCCTGGGCGACCAGTTCGAACGAGAAGCCCTGGAATTTGCCGGCATCCGTGATGGCGAGTTTGGCGGCCTGGGAAATATCCTGGCCGAAAGCCGCGTTATCACCGGTCATGGGCGCGCCCATGCCGATCTTGATGGTCTGTCCGGCGGAAAGGACAGCGCAGCCAGCGGCATCGCTCTTGCACACCGCGGGAGCAGCAGCGGTACCACCGCAGGCGGCCAGAACCATGCTGGCCGCAATCAGCACGGAAAATAAAACAAACAAGCGTTTAGACATTTCTTACTCCTCCGAATATGTTTGGTGAATCTGATACCCGCGTTAGGAATTACCTATTGCGGTACGACAACCGGGCAGACAATGCTCTTCAATGTCCGCGCCACCTCCTTTGGGTTGAATTCTAAACATCCTCATTGATAGCACAAAGCCGCAGAAACACTCCACTGTCTGGATCAATTTCTGGCGGCTCATAAAACACTAAGACTTTTTTCCTATAGCTGATATTAAAGATCAATGGTAAGGGCAATTTAAGCACTGGTCAAGAGTTTCTGGCTAGACTTTCCTTAATATTTTGTTGCTTTTAGCCTTTGTACAAAAGCTGCTCACGGATACGCAGGTCTGTGTTACGGATTTTCATTGCCAGATCAGCGGCCAGGTTGTGCATCAGGCGGTATCCCAATTGAGGATACATTTCGCACAACAAAATAAGTTTATCGCGCTGGATAATAAGCAGGCGGGTATCTTTTTGTGATGCACGGGCAGACGCAGAACGGAGTCCCTCGTCCACGAGCGCGACCTCGCCAAACGACTGGCCCCGACGCAGTTTCGCAATCACCGTTTCATTTTCGGGCCCGGATCCGGCTTCCGCTACACCGGGCGTGATCGTGATTTCGATCTCTCCCTGGGCAATGACGTACAGCCCTGTACTGCTGCTGTTTTCTCTAAAAATGGTCTCCCCGGTTTGATAGGTAACCTCATGGCACAGATTAGCTGCCAACTCCAACTGGGTCGGTGTCAGTTTATAAAAAATGTCGCTCTGTTTCAGGAAATTGACCAATGAATTCATTGTTTAAGAAAAGAGTGTAGCACAAAGATTTACAATGTGCAACATAATTACGACAATTAAGGATAGGTTCCGTTTAACCACTCCAACGGATTAACCTGAATCCCATTAACCCACATCTCAAAGTGAAGATGCGGACCCGTAACATGCCCGGTCGCGCCGATTTGGCCGATCAGTTGACCGGACTGAACCTGTTCTCCGACTGTAACGTCAATTTCGCTTTGATGATAATAGGCGGTATAGACTCCCCAGCCATGATCGATGAAGGTTGCGTTTCCACGCACAGCTAACGGCCCGGCAAAAATGACTTTTCCGGGCGCAGCCGCATAAATATCAAGAGGATGTTCCGTAAAACAAACCCCGTAGTCTATTCCGGAGTGAAAATATATGTAAGCGCTCCCGTTGAAAGAGCGGCGCACCCCGAACCAATCGTAAATGCAAGAGTTGGACGAAAAGGTAGCTGGCAGGTAGGCTGGACGAATAAATGATCCCTGCCATTGTTTGGCGGACGTGGGTCCACCAATCCCTCTTGCTGAGGGTATGATTGTACCTGCGCGCTTTTGTCTGTTTAACGGCTTTTTATTCCATGCCGAGGTACGCTTTTTGTACAGTGGGGTTCTTCTTCAGATTCTCAGCCATATCGCTGATCACGATTTCACCAGTCTGTAAGACGTAACCGCGATGGGCGATTGAGAGCGCCATCAAGGCGTTTTGTTCCACCAACAGCACGGTGGTGCCTTCCTTGTTGATCCCCACGATGGTGTCGAAGATCAATTCCACCAAAACTGGAGCAAGCCCCATGGATGGTTCGTCCATCAGGAGCAGGCGTGGACGGGTCATCAATGCCCGTCCAGTGGCAAGCATCTGTTGCTCGCCGCCGGAGAGCGTCCCGGCGACCTGACGCTGGCGTTCTTTCAGGCGCGGAAAAATTGTGAAGACACGCTCCAAATCTTCCTGGATGGCAGTGCGGTCGTTGCGCGTGTAAGCGCCCAGGTCGAGGTTCTCAGCCACGGTCAGGCGGGCGAAGATGCCGCGCCCTTCCGGGACCATCGCCACGCCTTTTGAGACAATCTCATGCGCCTTGAAAGGGCCGATATCTTCGCCTTCGAGAATGATGTTTCCCTGGCGCGGTTTCTGGAGTCCACAGATGGAGCGCAAAGTAGTCGTTTTACCGGCACCATTGGAGCCGATCAGCGTAACGATTTCACCTTTTTCCACCGTCAGTTCGATGCCTTTAAGAGCATGGATGTTGCCATAATAAGTGTGGATGTCGTGAACTTCAAGCATTGGCATAGATACCTCGCGGTCAAGCGGGCTGAGGAGCGGCGTTATTCAGGCCGGAGGCCGCGCCGCTTCCCAGATAGGCTTCGATGACACGCGGATTGCCCTGGATTTCAGCGGGAGTCCCCTCGGCAATCTTTGCGCCGTAATCCAGCACGGCGATTTGTTCGCTGATTCCCATTACCACGCGCATATCATGTTCGATGAGCAGGATGGTGATGCTCAGTTCATCCCGCAGACGGCGGATGAAGTGCATCATATCGGTCGACTCGTGTGGGTTCATCCCGGCGGTTGGTTCGTCCAGCAGGAGCAGGCGGGGTTGGCTGGCCAGTGCGCGCGCGATTTCCAATCTGCGCTGCGCGCCGTAAGGCAGGTTGCGGGCCAACTGGTCGCCCAATCCAGACAGACCGACAAAATTCAACAGTTGCCGGGCTTTCTCGACGGCTACTTTTTCTTCTTTTACAACGCGGGGTGTATGTAGAATTGCTTCCAACCAAGTAGCGCGCAAACGGGCATGTTCACCGACCAGGATATTTTCGATGGCGCTCATATTGGCGAATAAACGGATATTCTGGTAAGTACGGGAGATGCCTCGATATGTGACTTGATCGGGAGTCAGGCCGACGAGTGATTTCCCGAAGAAAAGAACTTCGCCCGCCTCCGGTTCGTAAAAACCGGTGATGCAATTATAGAAGGTTGTCTTCCCGGCGCCGTTTGGCCCGATAACGCTGAAGATGGCATTTTCCTGAATTGTCAGGTTCACCGAGTCAACCGCGGTCAAGCCACCGAATTGCTTGGTAAGGGAACGGGTCTCAAGTGCGACAGTCATTTCCCCTTCCCTTCTTCGGGAGTCACGGTTCCTCCAGTGTCTTTTTCAACTTCCATTTTTCGGCGTGAGGATGGGATGATACCAGCGGGCCGCCAGAGCATCATTACGACCAGAAGTGCACCGAAGACCAAAACACGATAGTCCTGAAGTTGGCGGAGCACTTCCGGCAGGCCCTTGAGCACCAGCGCACCGGCGATAACACCGGGAATACTGCCCATGCCGCCCACAATCACTACCGCGACAACATTGATGGAAACCATCAGGGTAAAATCTTCCGGTCCGGTGAACTGGTTGCGTGAAGCAAATAACGCGCCCCCCAACCCGGCAAAGGCCGCACCGATAGCAAAGGCGAGCAGTTTCTGCGTGAGCGTATTGATGCCCATGGCACGCGAGACGGTCTCGTCTTCCCGCATGGCCTCCCAGGCACGCCCGACGCGTGAGTTTTGCAGACGGTTTGTGACGAAAATG
>JAKBYW010000227.1:0-4567 GCA_021840275.1 Chloroflexota bacterium
TCCAGTTTTCCATATGACGGCCAGGTTTTATTTATGGGGAAGTTGTATTCGGCGAATCAATTGCCACGGGCATATTTCCCCACGTTGCTTGGTTTGCAATTGACTGAACCTGCGATGATACTTATTGCGATTGGTTTCGCAGTTTCCTTATGGCTTTTCATCAAGGGCAAAAACAGGGAACTGCTGCTGTTGTTTGCGGGATGGTTCCTGGCCCCTGCTGTTTGGATCGTGCTGTCGCGCAGCGCTTTATACGATAATGCCCGTCAGCTGTTATTTCTTTGGCCCCCGCTTTTTATGCTGGCCGGTATAGGCATCGACCAGTTGATGACCACTGTAAAACTTCCAATATTGACGACAGTCTTATTGATTGCTATGGTCCTGCCAGGCATTTACGCTTGCACTCAACTTCATCCGTATGAGTACATATATTACAACAGCCTGATCGGTGGCGTTCGGGGGGCATATCGTAAATTTGAATTGGATTACTGGAACACATCTATTAAGGAATCTATGGAATATCTTAATGAGAATGCAGCGCAGGGCTCAACGATAATGATTATCGGCAATAAGCAGGCCGCCAAACAGTATGCCAGACCCGACTTTTCAATTGTTTACACGATCAAAACAGTTAAACCTGAATACCAATTCTACTATTTGCTTTCTTCAACATACGGCAATCGGGACCTACATCATTGTGATAGCTCTAAAATTATTTTTGTGGTTGAAAGAGATGGCGGTATTCTTTCTTATATAAAAAAAGTGGACTCTGCTCAAGGCTGCGAGTAAGGATGTTCGTGTGTTAAAAAAACAGCAAGCATTCCGGCAAATTCATATAATCATCCTGATGGTCGTTGCGCTAATTGTCGGCCTGTTCGTCCTCAGGCACTACGGCGAATCATGGGACGAACTTCAATTCTTCAAATATGCCGACAACGCCATTAAATCTTATTCCACATGGCCAACCACCGGTGACATTCCGCTCACGGGTAACACCTACGATAATTATGGTCCGGCGTTTGTCATCGCGGTTGATCTCGGCGCGCGCCTGCTCACACATATCCTTCCCTTTACCACTTCTGACACGCGCCACCTGCTTTATTTTCTCACCTATCTCATCGGCATCTGGGCGTTTTATGCGCTTGCCAAACGCTGGCTGAGTGAAATTCCGTCTATCGGCGCGACCCTGCTTTTTGCGACGCAGCCTCTCTTGTGGGGGCATGCCTTCATCAGTCCGAAGGATATTCCATTTCTTTCCTTATTTCTTCTTACTTTATTATTCGGATTGAGACTTTTCGACACGCTCGAACCGATTTCGTTGAACGATCTTTCTCCGCGCCGCAAGTGGACTCTGCTCGTTCTGACCGCTCTCTGGCTGGCCTCCGTTTTCGGACTCTTCATGGCCGCCCCATTCATCCATACTTGGATCGACAGCCTCGTCCGCGCGGCGGCCTCGGGTCAGACAAATATTATTTCAGCGATTGCTTCTGACATTCACAAAGTCAAACCTGAAATTTATATCCAGAAATATTTTGTCTACTTCCTCTGGGCGCGTTCGGCCTTCTTTCTTCTTTCTTCTTTCATCATCGCCTGGTTCTGGCGCAAAACCCCATCCACTTTCCACTTTCTGCTTTCCATTGCTCCCGCTGCGATCCTCCTCGGTATCGCCACCTCCACCCGCGTGCTGGGACCATTCGCCGCGTTATTCGTTGCTTATTATGCTCTCCGCAAACATGGCAAAAAAGCAATCCCGGCTTTGATCATTTATGCTGTCATCGCGCTCTTTGCCGCATATTTGACCTGGCCTTATCTCTGGCTAAACCCAATTGGACATTTTATTGAAAGCGTGCGCGTGATGTCAGAGTATCCGTGGAAGGGACAGGTACTCTTTAATGGCGTAGACTATCCATCCACGGGATTGCCTGCTTCCTATTTACCTGTCCTGCTGGGGATTCAGTTAACGGAACCGGTCTGGTTTTTGTTCACTGCTGGTTTGGCGGTGACCGTTTATGGGTCCGTGAAGAAGCGGATGGCATCGCGCGCTTTACTGGCGTTGACTCTCGTCTGGTTTATCCTGCCGCTGGTCGGATTCATCGTCACGCGTCCGCCGTTGTATGATAATTTCCGTCAGATATTTTTCATCCTGCCCCCGGTTTTTTGGATGGCGGGCGCTGTGTTTGAAAAAATCAAAAAGCCTGCGCTGCAAATTGCATTGATCGTTCTTTGTATTTTGCCCGGTGTCATTGACGGCGTGAGACTTCATCCATACGAATATATTTATTACAACCGTTTCATCGGCGGTGAGGCGGGGGCGTTCAGAAAATTCGAGATGGATTATTGGGGCACATCGTACCGCCAGGCCGCGGATTGGCTCAATAAAAATGCGCCTGCGAATGCGGCCGTTTGGGTCGAAGGCCCGGCGCATTTGCTGGGTTTATACCTGCGGCCCGATTTGAAACTTTATTCGACCTACGAGGCAAAGCGCGCCGATCATTATGATTTCGATGTGGCGTTGACCCGTTACAATCTGGATTTGACTTCATATCCAAATGCGAAGATCATTTACGAGATCACGCGTGATGATGCGATCTTGACCGTCATCAAAAAGCCGTAGAACAAATTGGTAATTTGTTCTACAAAAGATTAAGATGAATCAATTTTCGTTCAAGCATTCTTATCACCGAAATTTGCCTCATATTCAAATCGAAGGCGCAACTTTGTTTGTGACTTTTCGGCTTGCAGGCTCGTTGCCAGTTGAAGTTATAAAAAGATTAAGTAACGAAAAAGAAACATCAGAATTTGAATTGGCGAAAATACGCAATTCAAAAGAGTGCACCGAAAAAACAGATGTTGAGTCACGCCGCCTTTTTGGGAAATGGGACGACGCACTGGATACTTCAGCATCAAACGTTAGGCATTTAGCCGATCCCCGTATTGCAGATTTAGTTTCTGAAAGTTTGCGCTTTCGGGATGGCAAAGTATATGAATTGATCGCGTTTTGCATCATGCCAAATCACGTTCATGTTGTTTTTACTCCGCTAAAGGAAAGCGATGAAAAATATTTTTCGCTCTCGCATATTATGCACTCACTCAAACGGCACACCGCGCGGGAAGCAAACCTGATTTTGGGATGCGAAGGAGAATTTTGGCAGCACGAAAGTTATGATCGTGTTGTTCGCAATAACAGCGAACTCGAAAGAATTGTGAAATACGTTTTATACAACCCTGTAAAAGCAGGTTTAACAGACAACTGGCAAAACTGGAAATGGAATTATTACAAATATTCAGAATAGGACAAATTGTCAATTTGTCCTACGACAAAGGACAGTATCCATGAATCTTTTAGAAAGACTTTCGACTGAAACCATTCTCGCCGACGGCGCCATGGGAACCATGCTGCATGGCCGCGGCGTGAGTTTTGATAAATGCTTCGATGAACTCAATCTGACCAATCCCGCCGCAGTTGCCGATCTTCATCGCGAATATATCGAAGCGGGCGCGCAATTGATCCTGACCAATACTTTCGGCGCCAATCGGTTCAAGCTTGGCAAACATGGCCTCGATAAAAATATTGTCGAGATCAACAAGGCGGGTGTCGAATTGGCCAAACGCACAGTGGCTGCCTCATTCAAGGATGTTTTGGTGGCTGGCGATATCGGCCCGCTGGGCGTGCGCATCGCGCCGTTCGGACGCGTTCAACCAGAGCAGGCACGCGCTGCCTTTGTCGAGCAGATCAACGCCTTGTGCGAAGCAGGCGCGGACTTGATCGTGATCGAAACGATGAGCGATCTTTATGAAATTCAGGAAGCCATCAAGGCCGAAAAACAAAATTGCACGTTGCCGGTGATCGCTTCCGTCACTTTTACGCGCGATGACCGCACGTTGCTTGGCGATGACCCGCTGAAAGTTGCGCGCACGCTCGATGAAGCTGGCGCGGATGTGATCGGCGTGAATTGTTCCGGCGGCCCGGCGCAATTGCTCCGCATTCTCAAACAAATGCGCCAGGCAGTGCCCAATGGGAAATTCTGGGTCAAGCCCAACGCGGGTTGGCCCGAACAAGTAGGCGGGCGCATCATGTATCCGGCCGATCCCGATTACTTCGGCGATTACGCGCTTTCATTCCGCGCAGCCGGTGCGTGCATCGTCGGCGGGTGCTGCGGCACCACGCCCCAGCACATTGCGGCCATGCGAAAGGCGCTCGATACAGCGCCGGAGATCAACCCATCCCACGTTACGATGCTGCCTGCCGATGAAATCGTCGAGACTGCGCAGGAGCAACCCACGCGGTTCGCGCAAAAACTTGCGTTGGGCCAGTTCGCCATCTCGGTCGAGATGGATCCGCCGCGTGGCCTCTCGACTCACAAATTGCTGGCGGGCGCGTCGCTCCTGGCCGAAGCAGGCGCGGATGTGATCAACGTGGCCGACTCTCCGATGGCGCGTATGCGGATGTCGGCCTGGGCAGTCTGCGATGTTGTCCAGCGCCGCGTGAATATTGAGTCCACGCTTCACTTCCCGACCCGAGGTCGGAATCTGCTGCGAGTACAGGGTGATCTGCTGGCGGCTCACGCGC
>JAKBYW010000228.1:0-4560 GCA_021840275.1 Chloroflexota bacterium
GCTCCACACTTTTTAAATTGCAGCCGAAAGTTGTGTGTAGCATTCAGGGTGGCGCTACCCAATAAAATCGTTCCAACCAAAGGAGAGAAAGTTATGGCTACTAAAGATCGTAAATTCGGTTTCAGCACTCGTCAACTGCACGCGGGTTATTCTCCCGATCCGACCACTGGAAGCCGGGCGGTGCCTCTATATCAGACGACCAGCTACCAGTTCCGCAATACGGAACATGCCGCGAATTTGTTCGCGCTCAAAGAGTTGGGAAATATTTATACCCGTATTATGAATCCAACTACTGGCGTTTTAGAGCAGCGTCTCGCTGATCTTGAAGGCGGAGTGGGGGGGCTGGCTGCCAGTTCCGGTCATGCCGCTCAGACGATGGTCGTGCTGACGCTGTGCGGCGCTGGCGATCATATCGTCAGCAGCAGCCGCTTGTATGGCGGCACGTATAACCAATTCAGTTATACCTTTCCGCGCCTCGGGATCGATGTCACGTTTGTAGATCCGTCCGATCCAAAGAATTTCGAGAAGGCCATTCGTCCAAATACAAAAGTCATCTATGGCGAGACGTTGGGAAATCCTGACATCTCAGTATTTCCATTTGAAGAAGTATCGGCGATTGCCAAAAAGCATAATATTCCGCTCGTGATCGATAATACCTTTGCCACTCCATACCTGTTCCGGCCTTTTGAATATGGCGCGAATATCATTACGCACAGCACGACCAAATTCCTTGGCGGCCATGGAACTACCATCGGCGGCGCAATCGTGGACGGCGGTAATTTCGATTGGACCAGCGGCCGCTTCGATAACTTCACCACGCCTGATCCTTCGTATCACGGTTTGGTTTATGCTGATCTGCTTGACGCTGGTTTGCCGCCCTTTATTATCAAAGCCCGTGTACAGGTCCTGCGCGATATCGGCGCTTCCCAGGCCCCGTTCAATAGTTGGCAGACGATCCAGGGGATCGAAACGCTCAGCCTGCGCATGGATCGTCACGTTCAAAACGCCCAGGCAGTTGCCGAGTATCTTGAGAAACATCCGAAGGTAAGTTGGGTCAAATATCCCGGCCTGAAAAGTCATCCTGACTATGAGCGCGCAAAAAAATATTTTCCAAAGGGTCCAGGCGCGATCCTCGGGTTTGGGATCAAAGGCGGCGCGGAAGCGGGCAAAAATTTATCGAGAGTCTACAGCTTTTCAGTCATCTTGCCAACGTCGGCGATGCCAAGAGTCTGGCTATTCATCCAGCCACAACCACGCACAGCCAATTGAGCGCCGAGCAACAGGCCAGCGCAGGCGTCAGCCCGGACTTCATCCGCCTGAGTATCGGCATCGAAGATATTGAAGACATTTTGTGGGACCTCAATCAGGCCCTCACCGCGTAATCTTTACAGTCAAAGGGATGATGAAATACGAACGACATCATCATCCCTTTAGGAGTTTCCATGCCTGTCAAAATTCCAAACACTCTGCCTGCCCGCGCTATTCTTGAAAATGAGAATGTTTTTGTGATGGGGGAGGAACGTGCCTATCATCAAGACATTCGCCCTTTGCGAGTCGCCATTCTAAATTTGATGCCAACCAAGACCGCCACCGAAACGCAGCTTCTGCGGCTGCTCGGCAACTCATCGCTTCAAGTGGACGTAACCCTTTTGCATACTGTTACGCACGAATCGAAAAATACTGATGCCGAGCATCTGTTAAATCACTACGATACTTTTGAAGAAATCCGCAAAGAAAAATTCGACGGCTTGATCATCACCGGCGCGCCGGTTGAGCAAATGGATTTTGATGAAGTGGATTATTGGCCCGAACTTTGCGACATCATGGGCTGGGCCGAAACAAACGTGTACTCCACTTTTCACATCTGCTGGGGCGCGCAAGCGGGACTTTATCATCGCTACGGCATTCCAAAATATTTCCTGCCTGCCAAGATGTTCGGCGTCTTCGAGCATCGCACGCTCATTCCGACCGAGAAGCTGCTACGCGGCTTCGACGACGTTTTTCTCGCCCCTCATTCCCGCCATACCGAAATCCGCCGCTCAGATCTGGAGAAGATCCCCGATCTCCAAATCCTGGCTGAATCGGATGATGCCGGAATTTACATGGTCGGCTCGAAAGATGGGCGTCGTATTTATATTACCGGTCATTCCGAGTATGATCCGCTCACGCTCAAAGCCGAGTATGACCGCGATGTAAGCAAGGGCCTGCCGATCAATGTCCCATGCAACTACTTTCCCAACGATGATCCGTCCACGCTACCGCTGGTGCGCTGGCGCGGACATGCCAGCCTGTTATATGCAAACTGGCTGAACTATTATGTGTATCAGGTTACACCGTTTGATTTTCAAGATATTCCGCGGCATGGGACGCATACAGATTTCTAAAATAAAGAAGCTCAACTAGAAAGTTGAGCTTCCTGAGATTTATCGATTTGCTTTTTATGTAAGTCTATGATTGTACCGGTTCGTATTTCTTCACATCCTCAATGGCCTTCTTTTCATTCAGGAAGGGCAGGATGATCAAGCCCATTACAAAGAGGAAGATCAAGGACAGAATAGCCGGACGCAGGTTTCCAAAGGCTTGATTGACAATGGCAAACAAGGCAGGGCCGATCCACGAGGTGCCTTTATCGCTGACTTCGTAAAAGGAGTAGTATTCCGCCTCCTTGCCATTCGGAATCATCTGAGCAAAAAGACTGCGACTGATGGCCTGTGAGCCGCCGAGGACGAGGGCGATGACCACACCCAATAGCATAAACTCTGTGGCGCGGTTATCACCCTTCATGCCAAAGTATGCATAAATAACCACGCCTGCCCAAATGACCAGACTGATGATAATGGATCGCTTGGCTCCAACCCAACCAGCCAGCCGTCCCCAAAAGAGCGCTCCGAAGAAGGCTACGAACTGGATCAACAGAATTACTTCCGTTAATGTGCTGGTGCTCAACTCAAGTCCGCCGCGGATAAGCGGTGCCGCCGCAAACGTGGACGACATTGCAATTACGGTCTGAATGCCGTCATTATAAAGAAAGTAGGCAAATAAATATTTTAGTGTCTCAGGGAAGTTTCGAACCTCCTTGATGGTTTTACCAAGTTGTCTGAAGCCCACACTGAAATATGTCTCGTTAGACGGAAGGGGACGACGCGCATGGCGCGGGCGCAGGCGTGCCCACGTTAGAAAAGACCAGCTCAGCCACCAGATACCCGCGGATGCCAGGTTGATGCGGATGGCGAGTCCGGTGGGAATGCCAATCTTATCGTGGAGTAAAAACAGGGCCAGATTCAAGGCCAGTAAGATGCCATCGCCGAGGTAGCCCATTGCCCATCCGAAAGAAGAGACACGGTCGCGTTGATCCTCGCTGGCAATATCCGGCAGGTAGGCGTTGTAAAAAATAATCGATGCGCCGAAAGCCAAATTGGCTGCGATGAAAAGCAGTCCGCCCATCCACCATATAGGGCCGGTAATAAAGAACATCAGAATGGTTGCTGCCGCACCGATGGTCGCAAAGACCTGCATCATTTGTTTTCTCAAATGAGAATAATCCGCAATGGCTCCCAGGATCGGAAGAAAGAACACCTGGAGCAGGACTGAGATTGAAATACAGTATCCCATAAACGAATCGGGGGCAACGGGAATGCCGAAAAGATTGGCCAACAAAGGAGGGTGAATGGCGCCGTTCCAGTCCACGCCGTTCTTGATCAGGAAATCCGCCTTGGCTGCATCTGCTGCCAGGCTGGCAACATAAGGTGCCAGGAACACGGTTCCAACCGTGGTGCTAAAGGCTGAGTTTGCCCAGTCATACATTGCCCACCCGAAAATTTCTCGTTTGTCGTTCATCATTGCTTTCTCTTGCAACATTTCGCCTCCATAGTGCTTCTGGATACATGAAAAACACACAGCTTGCAGGTAAGTTTCGATGGATTATAAGAGAAAATTTGCCCAGAGGCTAAAATTGGTCGTATTCGATCCTCCCATTCCCCATCTTCACTTTTTTGGCAATTATATAAAAATCCTTGACGTGCATGGGTTTACTTCATATAATGTCTGGTCGCTGTCCTGCTAGGGTGAGGCAGGTGTAATTGTTTTAATCAGCAGCAGGCACAAGGTCAGGAGAGAAACGAATGGCGTCAACTTTGCCCCGTAAGAACTATGCACGTATCCCGGTTAAGCTCGATCTTCCAAATTTAATAGATATTCAACTCGATTCATTTGAACGACTCAAGAAAGAAGGCCTTGGCGACCTCTTTCACGAGGTATCGCCGATTGAGTCTTATAACAAGGGGATGAAATTGTTCTTCCCCAGCCGCGGTCCCGAATCGAAGCAGTGGGGGCTGAAATACTGGTTCGGCGATCCAAAGCATTCCATTGAAGAATGCGTTGAGCGCGATCTGACTTATTCAAGCCCGCTGTATGTTTCAGTATTGCTGGCTGGTACCGACGTACCCGAACCGATCAAGCAGGATATCTTCCTCGGCGATTTCCCTGAGATGACGGATAAAGGCACGTTCATTATCAATGGAACGGAACGCGTGGTTGTTTCGCAGTTGATCCGCTCCCCAG
>JAKBYW010000229.1:0-4549 GCA_021840275.1 Chloroflexota bacterium
ATACGGGGCTTTTGGATTTCCCTGCATTACGCGCTGGACATGAAGTCTACTTATGTTGGCAGGTTGGTGAAAGGCAAATAGAATACTGGCACGAAATCGAAACGGGCTTTGCTGGCCGCCAGCCGATTGAAACTTTCTAATATTTTTTTCTCTACCACACATTCTTCTTTTTTTACCGCAAAGAACGCAAAGATTTAATGGTTTTCTTCGCTATCTTTGCGGGCTTCGCGGTTCAATTTTGGTGTTTGTACGGCATGCAGCAAAATACTTTTACAAGCAATCCCTCGCCGTATCTTCCTCGGCGGTGAATGATTTTAAGCGTGGTGTATACTTGCTTTATTCCAAAGGAGAAATATGAAAAAAGGCATCCTCTACGCCATCGGCGCTTATTTGATGTGGGGACTTTTCCCGCTGTATTGGAAACAACTTGAGACCATTCCGGCTTTGCAATTGATTGGACATCGTATTGCCTGGTCGTTCATCCTGTTGATCGTCGTTATTTTTGTCACGCGGCAATGGAAGGATTTCCGTGCCACGTTCAATTCCAAAACCATCCGCATTTATCTAATCGCCGCGCTTTTGATCAGCGTCAACTGGTTCACGTATGTTTGGGCAGTCAATAACGGTTTCGTGGTCGAGACAAGCCTCGGCTATTACATCAATCCACTCTTCAGCGTTTTGCTGGGTGTCATCGTTTTTCGCGAGCGGCTTCGTCCTGTCCAATGGATTCCCATCGCACTGGCTGCGGCGGGTGTGCTTTATTTAACCGTCACCTACGGTTCGCTTCCATGGATCGCGCTCACACTGGCTTTCACATTCGGGCTTTATGGTCTCGTCAAAAAGACTGCGCCTCTAAGTTCATTGTATGGTTTAACGCTCGAAACCGGTCTCTTGTTTGTGGTCGCAATCGGCTATCTTGTCTATTGCGAGTTTACTGGTCAGGGCGCGTTCATGCATAGCGACGCCAAATCCAACTTGATGATGGTCGGCGCGGGGCTGGTTACAACTGTCCCTCTTCTGTTGTTCGCCTCCGCCGCGCGACGCATCCCGTTGACAACCATCGGCGTCCTGCAATATATCAACCCCACCATGCAATTTTTGCTCGGCGTGTTGCTCTACAAAGAGCCGTTCACACATGATCGTCTGATCGGTTTCAGCATGGTCTGGGCCGGGTTGATTCTCTTTTGGGCCGAAGGGTTATATGCCCGCCGCAATATTTCATCTGACCCGTTGCCCGAAATCGGGGAAGGCTAAATGAAAATTCTTTTTATCGGCGGCACCGGACTCATCAGCTCGGCCTGTTCCGAACTCGCTGTCGCACGCGGACACGAACTTTTTATTTTAAACCGTTCCGCCTCGACGAAATATTCCGCACCTCAGGGCGCGACCTTGCTAACCGGCGATGTCCACGCTGATAGCTCGCGTCTCTCCGAACTTTTAGCGGCTCACCGTTTCGACGTGGCCGTCGACTGGATTGCCTACACTCCGCAAGACATTGAGCGCGATCTCCAACTTTTCCACGGCAAGACTAACCAATTCGTGTTTATCAGTTCTGCCTCGGTTTATCAAAAGCCGCCGAAGAATTATCTCATCACTGAAGAGACGCCGCTCGAGAATCCGTTCTGGGAATATTCGCGCAACAAAATTGCCTGTGAAGAGAAATTAATGCAGGCGTATCGTGATGAAAAGTTTCCCGTGACAATTGTCCGACCATCGCACACGTATGGGCCATCGCAAATTCCTTTTTGTGTCGGCAGTTGGGCACACCCGTGGACGGTGATTGACCGCATGAAGCGCGGGCAAAAAGTCATCATTCCCGGCGATGGGACTTCGCTGTGGGTGCTCACATGGAATGCGGATTTTGCCAAAGGGTTTGTTGGTTTGTTGGGAAACGAAAAAGCAATCGGCGAGGCGTTTCAAATAACGTCGGATGAAGTTCTCAGTTGGAATCAAATCTATCTCGAAGCGTATCAGGCTCTCGGTCTGGCCCCGAACGTGATCCACATCCCTTCCGATTTGCTGGCCGCTTTTGACAGTCATTACTCCGGCACTCTCATCGGCGACAAAGTCAACAGCGTGGTTTTTGACAACAGCAAAATCAAACATTTTGTCCCCGATTATCATTGCGTAGTCAATTGGGCGGAGGGTTTACGGCGCGCCATCGCGTGGCATGAAGCGCATCCTGAATTTCAAACGATTGATGCTGATGCCAATGCTTTGTGGGACAGGATCATCACAGCCTACGAAAATGTATTTCCGTAAAAAGCAAACCTCCGAGTTCTTGGAGAACTCGGAGGTTTTTTTATAATCTTATTGACCTTTGGCGTATAATTTTATTGGAGCAGAATTGCTCTCCAGAAAGAGAGACCAACATGCCAGGCAAGCCAGGCACCATTGCCATTTTGACAGGCGGGGGAGATGTGCCGGGATTGAATCCCGCCATCCGGGCCGTGACCATCCGCGCTTTGAGGGAAGGCTGCCGCGTCATCGGCGTTCGCCGTGGCTGGGCAGGATTGGTGGACGTGATCCGGGATAAGCAGGCAGATAACAGCAATAACTTTCAAGAGTTGACTGAGGAGATCGTTAACCGCGCCGGGCGCACAGGTGGGACGTTCCTGCATACCTCGCGTACCAATCCGGCCAGCATAAAGAAAGCCGATGTTCCAGAACACCTACAGGATAAATTCAAAGCTGACCGAAATGACCTGACGCCCGAAGTGTTGAAAAATCTTGATTTCTTCGGCGTGGATTATTTAGTCCCGATCGGCGGGGACGACACATTAAGTTATGGCGTGCGGCTATATAAAGAAGGCGTCAAGGTTGTTGCGATTCCCAAAACGATGGACAACGATGTCCCCGGCACAGATTATTGCATCGGCTTTAGCACCTGCGTCACGCGCACGATTGCTCTTACCAACAGCCTGCGGACGATTGCGGGGTCACACGAGCGATTTTTAGTTCTGGAAGTTTTTGGTCGTTACGCGGGGTTTACCGCCATGTTGCCAACGATGGCCGGCGCGGCCAATCGCTGCGTCATCCCTGAATTCAAATTCAACATCGAGCATCTGACCGATTTGATGAGCAAGGATCGTCTGCGTAACCCCAGCCGCTATTCCATTGTGCTGGTCTCTGAAGGCGCGATGTTCGAAGGCGGAGAGATGATCTTTGAGGAACATACGACAGACGCTTATGGACATGCCAAGCTGGGCGGCATCGGTGATGTCGTGGCGGCGGCGATGAAGAATATCTCACCCAAGTTCAACGGCGGCAAAACAGTGGATGTTGTGGATCAGAAACTTGGTTACATGGTGCGCGGCGGCGACCCGGACGCAATTGACTCCATCGTCCCGATGGCATTTGGAAATCTGGCGCTCGACCTGCTTCTTAAAGGCGTGCATGGACGGCTGGTCGTCTTGAAGAACGGGCGCTATGACAACATGCCGCTGGATGTCATCACGGCCACAAAAAAAGTTGTCAACGTTGGGCAATTCTATGACACCGCGCGTTATCGCCCTAGGTATGAGAATTTTGAGATGAAGCCACTCTTCATTATGGCCAGTGAAGGATAACCAAGTGCCCGTCACATTCAAAGTGACGGGCACCTTCTAAAGGGGAATGCAGTTGTGTCTTTCAACTGCAATCAAACCAGTTCCTTTTTCAACAAATCTAAAATTTTGTGCGCGGCCACCGGCACCGCCGCCGCAACCTTCGGCGAAAGTTCTTCCGAAAAATCACACGTATTTTTAGATTCGATTGCGACCACATCCACGCGCTCGGGGACGTCTGCGCCCATGGCTTGCGCCACCTGCAAGGCCGCCATCAATGAAGTGTCATGTGCGGATGCAGAATGACTCGCCATCGGATTTGGGAGCGCAAGCAGCGGGAAAACTCTCACGCTTCCCACCGCGCCCTGGCCGGACTCCATTGAATCGACCAGGATCACACGCTGATAACCCAGCATCCGCTCCATCAGGCTGAGTCCGCCCAACGAAGCGCAATCCACCTCGATGGATGACTGATTACTGGCAACTGGCAACTGACGACTGATGGCTTCCGCCACTTTCCAGCCGACGCCGTCATCGCCAAGGATTGGATTACCGAGTCCGATCACGAGGGTTTTCATTTGACAGTGTTTTTCGACTTTTCCGCCATTTCTACCACAAGTTGGACACGCGTCATTTCCAATCGCTCCATGGCGGCCTTGGCTACAGCCTTCATCAATCCAACACATAGATGTGGATCCACTTCGCACAGGGCGCGCAACGCAAGCGCGTCAATTTTGATGACGCGGCAGGGTTTGTCAGCGCGCAAGGTGGCAGTGTATTGGTATGGCTCGATCAAAGACGAGATCCCGAAGATTTCCTCAGGATTAATGTGGCCGATGAAATATTCCTGTTTATAGTCGGGGATGTGCTCAGTTTTAACAACCATGTAATAAGGCAGATGTCCTTTGGCGAGAAAATATAGCGCGTTAGCAGGCGTATTGGCCTCGCATAGCACATCGCCAGCGTTGAGTTGCAATTCCTGTGCGATCTTAGTGACAGCCTTT
>JAKBYW010000230.1:0-4545 GCA_021840275.1 Chloroflexota bacterium
GGTTTTGATTGGCATATTTTTCTCCTGTTGAAAGTTTATAGGTTAGAAAGTTTGAAGGTTGGGGTCGCAATTCAACTTTGCAACCTTCCAACCTTCAAACTTGTAACTCACATGACCTCTGGCGCTTGAATATCAAGCAACCGCAAGGCGTTGGCGATGGTCTGTTTTGCGGCCGCCACCAGCCGAAGACGTGCCAAACGAATTTCTTCATTCTCCGTTTGCATGACCGGCACGGCATGGTAGAACGAGTGGAACGTGTTCGCCAGATCGTAGGCGTATGCCGCCATCACGAGCGGCCGATATTCATTGGCCGCCTGTTGCACCGTGAGTGGAAAGCGCGAGAGCAATTCGATCAGCTGGATCTCGTGCGATGTCAATTCGTAGTCGAAGGTTGAATGTTCAAAGTTTAAAGTCTTTGCCTTCTTCAAGATCGAATTTGCCCGCACATGCGCGTTTTGGATATACGGGCCCGTGCGGCCGTCAAATGACAGCGCTTCATTAATATCGAAGACGATGTCGCGATTGTTATCCACCGAAAGCATCGAATAGACCAGCGCACCCAGCCCGATCTGCTCTGCGACTTTTTTCCGTTCCGCTTCGCTCAGTTCGGGAGCTTTTTCTGATTCGACAGCCAGCACGCGCCGGATGGCTTCATCCATCACATCCTTGAACAGCACCACGCGTCCGCGCCGCGCGGACATTGCGCCTTCGGGCAGGCTCACAAAGCCGTAGCCGAGGTGATAGCACTTCTCTGCCTGCGGAAAGCCCCATAATTTTAGAATGGCAAAGGCTTGTTGCAAGTGCATGGACTGGCGCACATCCACGACATAAATCGAGCGGTCCACGTGATACTGCTCGAACTTCTGCTTGGCGAGCGCCAGGTCTTTTGTGAGATATAGCGTTGTGCCGTCGGAACGCAGAATGATATTGGTGCGATATTTCTCTTTGGTCAGTCCAAGCTTTTCGTCGATCTTCACGATAACCGCGCCGCCCTGCTGGCGTTCGTCATCGGCAATGCCTTTCTTGACCAGCTCTTCCACAATTTCTTTTGCCGGTTCATCCACTTCCGATTCAAAGAACCAGACGTCTATTTTGACATCCAGTATGCGCAGGATGTCGCGCAGTTCAGCCAGACTCCACTCGCGCGTCTTCAGCCATAGATCGCGCACATACTTGTCACCTGCGTCCCATTTGCGGTACATCTCGTGGCGTTCGGCATCATAGGCTTCGCGTTGGGCAGTCTCTTGCGGCGTTTCATTTTCTTTTTTCTCGAGCAAAGCCGTGGCTTCGACGTAAATCTTTAAGAGCCATTGTCCGCGTTCGTGGATGCCAGCAGGTTCCTGGCCTTTGTAAAATTTATCATAGGCCCATAAGACGGTGATCACGCCCAGACCGATGTCGCCGGGATAGGAAGCGCGGATCGTGTCAAAGCCAGCGAACTCAACCAGCCGCGCGAGTACTTCGCCCAGGATCGTGTTGCGCGCATGACCGATATGAAATGAATGATGCGTGTTAGGCTGGGCGTATTCGACCATGACGCGCTCATTTTTTGGCGCGCCCCGCCCAAAGTCTGGGCCGGAGGCGAGCACTTCATCCATAACTCGACGCGCGTATTCAAACGTCGAAAAATATAGATTGAGATAACCCTTGACCGCCTCGATGCGGCTGATGCCGTCCACGCTTCCAATCTGATCCTTCGACACGCTCAAGACAGCGCCCTTGATCTGCTCGGCGATTTCCTGGGCGCGCTTGGGCACCTGAATCTTTTTTCCGGCGCGCGTTTCGAGTGCGGCTGTTGCAAAAAAGGAAGTGGAAATACCCCACTCACCGGAGAAGGGAATGGGTTGCCACTTCAATTCAGCGAGCGGAATATCGTTCTGCGCGCAATACGCGCGGACTTTTGCTTCGATGGTTTGTTGTTCTTTTTCAAACATGATGTTCAATTATATCAAAGCCCCATCCAGTCTCCCCATTTTCACAGAAAATGGCGCAGGCGTCCCGAAGGGACGGAGGGGGTAACCAAAGAGGCAGCGTTAGCCAGTCGAGGCTTGTTCCGTCCATTTGCCTTGCCAAAACCTTACACTTCCCTCAAAGATGTCTTTTGTCTGCAAGACACCAGAACCGTGAACGGCTACCAACGCATTTCCCTTTTCAACCAGGAAATCCACTTTACAGAGGTGCAACATGGCGCGTCCGCAGAATACCCAGCGTTTGGAACAGATCTATCGTAAAATAGAGAAGCATCCAGGCAAGAAGGCGAGACACGTCGCCCGCCTATTGGGACTGAATCGTGTGGAGGATAACCTGGTAAATCAAATTCAGAATCTGGAAAAATAATTTCCAAGCCATCGCTATCCTGAAAGTAACCAAACTACTTTCAGGAGGCACGGAATGGCCCGGTTACAGAAAGGTGAACGCGAGGATAAAGAAAGCGCGTTGCGTCGTTTGCTCAAGCGATTGCGATTTGGGGTTCGAGAGTCGGAAATCGCCGAGGAGCTGGGCTGGCAGAGGCGCACGGTCAACAATTATCTGCGCCAACTAAAAAAGGATGAGAAGGCCGAGCGGGATGGCCGTTCCTGGTTCGCAAAATAATTGGCAGAAAAACCTATGTAATTTTCTAACTGGTCAATAGAATAAAGGTAGAGGAACATCCCATGCCACGAATTGACGATACTGCCAAACAGCAGAGACTGGATCGAATCCATCTACTGCTTGCGCGTAATGCGCGCGGCGTGACCGAGGCCGAGATTGCCGACGAGATCAACCTGGAACGGCGCACGGTCAACAATTACCTGCGGGAATTGGAATATCAGGGCAAGGCGCTCAAGGACGGTCTTTACTGGTTCCCGCTGGCTCTCAAAGAGTCGCGCCTGCGTTCCTTCGACCTGTCTCCCGAGGAAGCCGTCACGTTGTATTTGGGAGCGCGGCTGCTGGTCAAGCAACAGGATAAACGCAACGAGCCTGCTGAGACCGCCCTGCTGAAACTGGCAAATGTACTCAAAGCAGACGCAGGCGTAGGCGACGAAATCGAGCACGCCGCGCGTGAACTCGCGCAACGACCCGTGCAAGAAAACTATCAGCCGATCTTTCGCGATGTGGTGCGGGGTTACATCTATCGAAAGAAGATCGAGATCGCCTACAAGCCATTGAACGCGAAGAAATCCTTTCAAACCGTCTTTTCCACCTATCTTCTCGAACCCTCCCCCATCGGATTTACCACCTACCTGATCGGACACAGTTCCATCGTCAACGATCGGCGCGCCTACAAACTGGAGCGGATCGAATCCATCCGCCTGACCAAAGACGATTACTCCATTCCACCCGATTTTCCAGGGCTGGAGATCCTCCGCAACGCGTGGAGCATCGTGACGGGCGAGGAGACAATTCGAGTGGTTCTGCGCTTTAGGTCTGGCACAGCCAAAACGCGCGTGTTGGAAACGCGCTGGCATCCCTCCCAGCAGACGCGACCCGACCCTGACGATCCCGACTCCCTGCTCTGGGAAGTTCATGTGGCGGATACGCTTGATCTCGTCCCGTGGGTACGTTCCTGGGGTGCGGATTGTGAGGTGGTTGAGCCGAGGGAGTTGAGGGAGGCGCTGGTGCGGGAAACGAGGAAGATGGCGGAGGTGTATCGGGTGATGGAAATGAAAAAAGAATTTATTGCCCACATCCGCAAGAAAGATAAAACGCCGCAGTCTCTTGAGGAACACCTGACGGCGGTATCCAAATTTGCAGGACAGTTTGCCAACAAGATTGGCATGAAGGAAACTGGCGAAGTTCTCGGCTTGCTGCACGACTTTGGAAAAGCCAGCGATAAATTCCAAAGGTATATTTTGTCTGGAGAAGGCTTTATTGACCCAGACGCGGAAGAATATCTTGATCCCGTCGCGTACAAGGGAAAGATAGACCATACCACCGCAGGCGCGCAGGTGATTTATGAGAATCTTTGGAATAAGGGACAAAAGGAAAAAATTGTCGCGCAGGTTTTAGCCTTGTGTATTGCTTCTCATCACTCTGGGTTGATTGATTGCCTTAAGCCAGATGGAGAAAATGATTTCAAGCGGCGCATGGACAAAGCAGACGAAAACACACGCAAAGCCGAAGCGTTAACCAATTTGCAGGAGATTGTAAATTCGCTGGACGGTTTGCTCTCCGATAAAGTAGTGGCACAAATCTTTGACAAACTGCAAAGCCTGAGAGAAGAGGAAGCCAACGAATCGCAAAATACACTGGCTTTCAAAGCAGGGTTACTCATCCGTTTTCTGCTCAGTTGCTTATTGGACGCGGACAGGTTGGATACGGCTGATTTTGAGTCGCCAGGCAATATCCATTTCCGAAATTACGGACAATATCATCCCTGGGAAATTTTGATTGAACGGCTGGAAAAGCAATTTCGGGAGTTCGCGGAAAAAACTTCCCAAATGGAGCCAGGCAAGGCGCTGGAAGTCAATCAGTTGCGAGCGCAAGTTGCGCAAGCCTGCCTGGGTACGGCGACCAAACCCAAAGGCATCTATCAATTGACCGTTCCCACGGGCGGCGGAAAAA
>JAKBYW010000231.1:0-4511 GCA_021840275.1 Chloroflexota bacterium
TCTGCCGCAACGCCATCCAGATCCACGGCGGATATGGTTATTCAAGCGAATATCCAGTCGAGAGAATCTACCGCGACGCCCGCCTGATGACCATCGGTGAAGGGACAAGTGAAGTTCAGAGAATGGTGATTGCCAGAAATTTGCTGATTTAATGATATACAGCAACTAGCCAAGTGAAAGAACAATATACATCATAACGATTGATACTTATGGAGAAGAAGGAAAATGCTTCCTAAAGTACAAGAGCCGGAGAACGCAATTCTGAGTGCGCTATTTGATCAACTCAAAATGGGATGGTTGTATTACTCATGTGCTAAAGCACTCGATGACGCATACGGAACGCGAAAAATCGTTTCGGCATTCTACTTTTTTCGTGGCGCATATGTTGCCTGTGTAAATGAAGCTCTTCTTTCTTTGGCCAAACTTTCAATTGCAAATCCAAAGTCGGTTACCATTTATACTTTAATAAAGTATGCAGAAGAGAATCCTGCGAAATCCAAGTTTGCGAATAGTGAAGATGTTCAAAAGGCTTGTAAGATGAACAGGAACAAGCTACGTAAATATAAGGCTTTATTGAAAAACCTAGAAAATCAGAGAAATAATTTGTTGGCACATTTTGGTAAGATAAACATTGAGGATCCAAGTTGGGCGCAATCAGATTATATTGATATGAGTCTAGTTGAGAGTTGCTATCGCGAATTACTGAATATCTTGAATAGTTATTACGACTTCTATGAACACGGCGAATATCGTATCAGCAATATAGATGAGGGAGTGGAAGAGGATGTCAAATTTCTAATGTCGCGAATTGGCAAATTATCGAAGGTTAGCCCCTCATTTTGACGAAGTCATTGCGCCATTTAACGGCGACTGATGGTCGGATGCCATTCTCATGTTATCGGTCGCCTACGTTTTTTCAACAACAATCCACACGCTGGAATCTTTAGCAATCACGCGAGTGTGCGCAGAATCAAAAAGCGAGGCGATCTTTTCTGGTGCAAGGAAATGACTGCGCATGAGCAAAAGCTTTTCCCCAAGCGCAATCAGCTTGACACCAAAACTACGAATGTCGGGTTCTTCGATCACAATCCGCCCACCGGGCTTGAGTAAACGGAACAGCTCGCGGGCCGTGTCCGCTTGATGGAGAACGTGATGCAACGCGTCGACCATGACGATGCGATCGAAGGAATCGTCAGGGAAGGGCAAATGCTCCGAGTAAGCCGCGGCCGTTTGAAGTCCGGGCTTGGAGGCGGCGAAGCGCAGCATTCCCAACGAGACATCTGCGATCACGATCTGCGCGGCTTGATCGCGCAAAGCGTTTGCCACGCGTCCCGTGCCACCGCCCACGTCGAGCAAACGTCCGCCGGTTGGGAAGGCGCCGATCTGCAACATCGTATCCAATGCAGGGTATGCGCCGACGCGGTTATAAACAGGAGCCATAAAATTGAAGTGATCGAAGGGCATATCAGCCGGTGGTGATCAAGTTTTTGATGTTATCGAAAGTGGCAGGCCCAATACCCGATACGTTCATGATATCCTCGATATTGGAAAAAAAACCGTGCTGAGTGCGATAATCAATGATCTTCTGCGCGGTGGTCGGGCCGATACCGGGCAAGGTATCCAATTCGTCAACGGTGGCGGTATTGATATTGACCAGGTCAGCATTGTTCGTCGTTGCGCCCGGCGTGGCTAAAACAGTGAATGGGCCTGCTGTAGTAGGCGCAGCTCCCGGCATACTGCCACCTATAGCCGGTATTTCCAATTGCTGGCCATCTTCCAATTTCGCGGCGAGGTTGATCTGGTTCGGATTGGCTTCTGCCAGCAATCCGCCTGCCGCTGTAACCGCATCCTGCACGCGGCTGCCTTCGGGAAAAGTATACACACCGGGCCGCACCACTGCGCCGATCACATGCACGGTGATGGGAGCCTGGGTCGGCGCCGGCTCAAGCATAACCGGCTGGCCGCCCGGAATACGCACCACCAACAAGACAATGCCCACCAACACAAAACCGGCCATCACTCCGATGACGACATTCAATATCTGTTTCATGCTATGATTTTACATTAATTTCATCACAAGCATTGATTCGCCGCGCTCGACCATCCCAAGCATTAAATTTGCAAAGCGCGACAAGCGGCGATAATAAGGCGGCATTTCATCCAACCCGATCACGCGAAAACCCCATTTTTCATAGAATGGCTGCAGACCGGAACGACAGGTAAGATATAGCGAGCGCGGTGCTTTGGCGATCAAATGCTCGATAATGAGGCGCGCAACGCCTTTGCTGCGGTCCGATGGCACAACCGCGATGGACGCCAGCTCGATGATTTCTTTCCCATGCGGCTTGAGTTGTCCGCACCCACGCACCTCACCCAAGCCGTCAACGGCCACCACAAAGCGACGCCAATCCAAGGCTGTCGGATTAATCTGCACCTGGCGAATGAGCCGCTGGATGGCAGGAAAATCTTTTTCGGCGGCAGGACGGAGTATGAATCTATTTTCCATAATCTTTCATGTCGCTGCGAGGGGCTTTCTTCCCCGAAGCAATCTCCTAAATTGTGGCAGGACGAAGAGTAAAGTTGTTTTCCATAATCAGGAATAGACTGTCCGGCTCGCATGATGTTAGTGTATCAGGCCTGCCGCGACAATAATTGTAAACGACGCGACGAACCAGTGGATCAAAAATGGGTAAACAAAAGAGCGTGTGCGATATGCTACCCACGCAAAAGCAAAACCACCAAAGATGGTGGACAGCGTTTCGATCTCCGGTTTGCTGATATGTGCCAGCGCAAATGGGACGGCTTGCAGCCATAAGGCTTCCGGTCCAAACTTGCGGGCATAATAGAACAGGATAAAGCCGCGAAAGAAAAATTCCCAACCGAACAAGTCAATGGCCGTATTCCACGGCAAGCCATTCAGCGACGATTTGTAATAGTTCTGCATGGCCGCGTCGCCATGGCTGACGAAATACAGCACCGGCGCGATCAAAATGATGGCGATAGCTGTAATTACCAATCCAGCTTTCCAGTCGCCAAAGGTAAAACCGTATTGGCGCGGATCATCACGAAAGACAAATACGATAAACAGGAATGGAATAATAAGGTATAGAATTATCCGGTCGTAACCTTTATTGGGCGTCAAACGATGATAATAATCCACCATCAACAACAGGGTGCTGACGATGGTAACGGTTACGATTTTCCAGTCGAATTGCGGGCGAGGGCCGAGGAAGGTCTTCATTGAGGGTCCAGTGCTCAGTTATCAGTTGACAGTGTTCAGTCGTCAGTATGGAAGGTAGAGTTGGTTACCAGTTGGGCCAAGCATTTGTAGAATTGTATGCCCATCACGCGCAAGTTCAAAGCCCCAATTCATCAGTAGCAGCAAAGCCAGAAAAATGCAAAGATACAAAACAGGCTCTTTGATCGAAGCAAAAGCGGATGATTTATTCGTCCAAAAATTTGCAGCAAGAATTGCGAAGAATGAAGGAATCAAAGTCAGGTGGAAGCGTTCTTCGGACAAGATAAAGATGTGTGGGAGCAAGTATCCTACAAAAAGTAAAGCCAGTAAAGCTGTCTGCGGTCGCCACGGCAATAATGCCGCGCCGAACAGCGCGGATAAACTGACGAATACAAAAGGCAAAGTCAGTATGAGTAAAATAATTACAAGAAGAACTGACGGAATAAAACCGAGAAAATCATTGACGTAAAAATAAGTGAAGGCGCGCAATTCCAAATTAAAGAAATAGCCAAGCCTTTTGACGGCCAAAAATGGGAATCGCGCTGGATCCTGCTTAATGAATTCAATCGCTTTTTGCGTGCCGATCTCATCACGCGTTTTATCGTCAATAATTGAAAGCAGGTCAAGCGATGGACCGAAGGCGAATGTCCCGCTGGATTGCGGATGATAGCCAACATACAGGTTATAACCCAGTGAAACTTCGATACCCGTAATTTTACCGGTTAGCAAAGAATTGCGAATTATCCAAGGCGTAATTGTCAGAACAAGAGCCAGCACGGCAAGGAGCGCGCCGCGTCGCTGTTTGAGAATAGACCAAATCCATAGAATAGCCAACCCGGCAAAGGGAAGGATGACCGAGCGAGTCAAGGCGGCGAGGCCGAGGAGAAAGCCGGAGAGCAGAAAACGGAAAGCGTTTGGATTTTCAGCGGCCTTGAGGAGCGCGAGAAAACTGACGAGGACAAGAAGAAAAAATAAATTCTCGGTGGCGAGAGCAATTGGGAAAATCAGGAGCATCGGATAGGCCGCGACGATCCATGCGGAAATTTTAGCGGCGCGATTTTCCCTCACCCCTTGCCCCTCTCCCATAGGGAGAGGGAATAGTTGTTGAGCAACAAAAAAAGTCAACGGGGCGAGCAGGGCCCCGATTACGGTCTGCGCTAAACGGGCGGCGAAGAAGCGTCCATCGTTGATGCCATTGAAAAAATAAATGATTGCAAGAAATGAAGGATATAACGGAGCTCGGAAAGTTGTCAGCATCCCGCGCGGATCGAGC
>JAKBYW010000232.1:0-4509 GCA_021840275.1 Chloroflexota bacterium
CATCGAATGGCTTGATAAAGAGAAAGCCCGCGCCGAGGTGAACAGTCCGCTGGTGCTGGGGGCATGGAATGAAGCGCGCTGCGGGATTCTGAATCCCGCCAAACAGGTCCGCGAAATGAAGCGTGTTGCCCAAAGTGTGGGAGCGGTCGTTTATGAGCAGTCGCCTGTAACCGAAATCCGACGCGGGGCAAAGTTCACGTTGAAAACGCCGAGCGGAACAGTCACCGCCGATAAGATTGTTTTCGCCACGAATGCTTATTCGCATCTCATCCCTGAAATCTGGAGCAAGCAGGTTCCGGCTTTTACGCACATGATCATCACCGAGCCATTGACGAAAGCACAAATGGATTCGATTGGCTGGAAGAAACGTCAAGGCTTGGAAGATGCGCGCAATCTTGTTCATTATCTGCGCCTCACCGTGGACAATCGTCTCGCCATCGGCGGCAGTGATGTGACGATTACATATGGCCGCGATATGGATCGCGACTTGAACGAAAAAACTTTCCGCCAGTTGGAAAAAGATACAATTGAATTGTTCCCCGGCTTGAAGGATGTAAAATTTATTTTTCGCTGGGGCGGCCCGGTCAGCGTGACGATGGATATGGCTCCGGCCATTGGCATGGTCGGCGACGCGCGCGCCTGGTACAGCCTCGGTTGTGTGGGACACGGAGTTGCGCCAACGCATCTCAACGGGCAAACGTTGGCTGATCTTCTGCTCGAACGCAAGACCGATCTGACCTCGGTTTGGTTCGTTGATCGCAAGCCTATTGCCTGGCCGCCCGAACCATTGCGCTGGGTGGCGTCGCAGGCTTTGCTTGGTTATTTGCATACCGAAGATTGGTGGTATGAACGCGGCATGCGGACAGACGCATAAGCGCGATTCAGCCGGCCCTCCAGCGAGGGCTGGTTGCGCCGTAACATTATTCGTTCGTTATCGTTTATATTATTGAACGTGAAATCCGCTGAAGATCTTCGTTCTGATTCATTGATCCCGGATGAAACCAGCCTTATTCATCAGGCTCAATCCGGAGATGCAGACTCTTTCGCCCGACTGTACGATGCCTGTGTCGAGCGTGTTTATCGCTACGTCTATTTTCGTGTGGCGGACGATGCTACGGCGGAAGACATCACATCGCAGGTTTTCCTGAAAGCATGGGAGCACCTTGATCGTTATCGATCTGGAAGTGCATCCTTCATGGCCTGGCTTTATACAATTGCGAGAAACCAAGTGATCGACCATTACCGCACCCGCAAAGAATCTGTGCCCCTCGATAAAATCGCTTCACTGCCTGCCACTGGCCGGACGGTGGCTGAGCAGGTAGAGACTCATTTCGATCTGCAAGCCATGCGGGACGCCCTGCAATTCCTGACCGAAGAACAACAGCAGGTGCTGATCCTGAAATTTATTGTCGAGATGACGACCGAGGAGATCGCGCAGGCGATGAACAAAAACGAGGGCGCCGTCCGCGCCTTGCAGATGCGGGCGTTGCAAACGCTTTCGAAATATTTGAAAGAAGAGAAATTTGCATGAATGATTTTGACCGCATCCTCGATGATTGTCTGAAGCAAATAACCAGCGGTGCATCTTCCCTTGACGAATGCCTGGCGCGTCACCCCGAACATGCCGCGCATCTGAAGCCGCTTCTGCAAATCGCGGCGCGAGTCGAGCGCGGACGCGAAGTAAAGCCTTCGCCAACATTCAAATCGCAGACGCGCGTCCACTTGTACGCGCACATGCAAGCGCATCCGCGCCGCCGCACATGGACCTTCACGCCCGTCTGGCGCGTAGCTGTCAGTTTGGCTGTGTTGGTAATGGCTTTTCTTGTGACCGGCACAGCATTCGCTCAAAGTGCACTGCCGGGCCAGCCTTTGTATGCGTGGAAGTTATCCAGCGAGAAAGTCTGGCGGGCAGTCGCGCCTGATCCTGTCGGCGTGGATTTGAGTCTCGCCGACCGCCGCGTGGATGAAGCTATCACGGTCGCTGCAGACCCGGCGCGTAAGGCTCAGGCGTTGAACGGTTATCTCGAAACGCTGGCCCGCTTGAAGTCCGAGGGTGAGGCGGGGGACAAAGAAAGGATTTCGCTGGCGCTGAAATCGCATCGGGACAAATTATCAGCGGCTGCGATTTCCGTCCCCGAATTGGATCACAGCATAACACCGCCTTCTGGTTCGAATCCGATCATTACTCCCGTTGTTCCTGTGCCATCGCCTTTGCCGAAGATTGTCCCTTCGCTTGTGCCAGGCGTTGTCCCATCTCTTTTGCCCAACATTGTTCCAACTGTGCATGTGCCGATCTTGAACCCGTAACCCCGTAACATATCCTTGCCTTTATCGTCTTAATAAAAGGAGCAGTCTCAGACGAATTGGAGGTGTCATGCTCAAAACATTTACCGTGTTGTTTGTGTTGGGGCTGGCGCTGGGTTTGTGGCTGGGGTTCAATCCACAGGCGCACGAAAAAACGATCAAGAGTTGGGATGATGCGCGTACATCTTTTGCAACGGTGAAGGCGAGTGTCTCTGATGCGATGCGCAATTGGAGCGTGAGTCTCAAGTCGAACGAACAGTCCGGCGGCCAAAAGATGACGGTCGTGTGGAAACAGGCTTCGTCGATTCTCACAACGATATGGGATGGCGCGCACCGCATCTGGACGGAGATCACATTCGAGTTGCGCACGAAGAAGTAAACAGAGCGAAAATCAAAGACAGCCGGGAGGCTGTCTTTGATTTTCGTCTTGGCGTAACATTTTGATATCTGCCTCGTTATGCAGGGTGAATGACCACACAAGGTCAAAACCAATTTGGAGGTAGACAACATGAAAACGATTGCTCAATTTCTTCTCACCGCTGCGCTTAGCCTGGCTGTGACCGCTGGCCTGAACACGGACGTGCGCGGCAAGATCGAACGCGTTGTTCAACAGGTCGAGGCGACGGCTACGCAGGCAACAAACCTCGCGATCCAATCCGCATCGAACGTGACTGCTAATGCGAACACGCAGATTTCGACGGATGCGAATGCCACCAGTTTCTCCGCTGATTCGAAAAGCTCTACTTCAGCGTCTGCTGATGCAAATGGCGGCGCCAGCTTGAGCACGATGCTGAATGATGCCCTCGGTCAGGGAAACGCAAATGCCGGTGCAAGCGCAAATGTCCAGGGTTCGGCGAAGGCGTCCAACGACGGTTCGCTTCTCAACCTGATCTTTGGCGGTCAAGGAAGCGCAAATGGCGGACTTGGAATAGGAATCGGAAAGTAGCCACTTCCCACTCTTCTCTGCGGGGCAGCACAAGCTGCCCCGCAGTTTTTTAACTTCATTTGCTAATCCCATCAAGGGCGTCTATAATTCGATGGACACATGTCTACCATTGATGAAGTCAAAGCCAAGATCGACATCGTCGACCTCGTCTCCGAGGCCGGTGTCAAACTGCGCCATGCGGGCAAGAACTACACCGGCTTCTGTCCGTTCCACGCCAACAAGAATACGCCCGCCTTTGTCGTCTGGCCGGAGACCGGAACGTGGCGCTGTTTCGGCGAATGCAACGAGGGCGGCGATATCTTCAAGTTCGTGATGAAGAAGGACGGCATTGACTTCAAGGAAGCCCTGCGAAAACTGGCAGACAAGGCGGGCGTGAAGATCGAGTCGTATGTCGCGGAGAAGCCCGAAGTCAGGGAAGCGCATGAACATTTGCGCACCCTGCTTGAAGACGCTATCATTTTTTATCGCACCCATCTTTTTAATAACAAGGATGTGCTGACATATCTGCGCGAAAAGCGTGGATTGACCGACGCCACCCTCGAGACCTTTGGGCTGGGTTACGCCCCGAACGGCTGGGACAATGCCCTCAAGCATTTCACCGAGCGTGGCTACTCCGAACAGGATTTGATTGACGCAGGCCTGCTTACCGTGCGAGACGAAGCAGAAGACTCACGCCCCACGCCTGTCTTGAGCCGCGTCGAAGGGCAGCAAGTTGATCTCGATACACAAAGAACGCTACTCGACCACCGACGCACTTATGACCGCTTCCGCCACCGCATCATGATTCCCATCCGTAACGAAAATGGGAAAATGGCCGGCTTCGGCGCACGTATCGTTGACCCGAACGATATTCCCAAGTTTTTGAATTCTCCCGAAACGCCGATCTTCACCAAGGGCCATTTGCTGTATGGATTGGATCGCGCGCGTAAACCGATTCGCACGGCAGATCAAGCCGTGATTGTCGAAGGTTATCTGGATGTCATCGCGGTGCATCAGGCTGGCTACGAAAACGTTGTCTCACCGATGGGCACGGCGCTGACCGAAGACCAGTTACGTTTGCTCAAGAAGTTTACACGGCGAATCGTGCTCGCGCTCGATCCGGATAATGCCGGCCAGAAAGCCATCCTGCGCGGGTTGGACGCAGCGCGCTCGGCCATGGATCGCGAAGGCGAATTCGGTTTTGACCCGCGCGGCTTGCTCAAAAACGAAGCCCGTCTGCAGGCCGATTTGCGCGTGGCATCCATGCCCGATGATCTCGA
>JAKBYW010000233.1:0-4504 GCA_021840275.1 Chloroflexota bacterium
CCCGCGGCCGCGCCGGAAGGCCAAAGCGGATCGGATGGTTTACGAATAAGCGGTTCGTCGGCAAACATGGCGCTGGTCATTGCAACGGAGGCTTCCGGGTTGGCGAGCCGCGCCTTTTCAATTTCATTCCCGTCCGCGCCATGCACCGCAGCAAGATAAAGATCATCATCGTCGTACAGCCAGATCGCAGAAATATCCACCGGCAGGTTGCGTTCGATTTCGATCAGGATGGCTTCGAGCGCGTCTTCCACGCCGACATTATCGGACAGCAGACCTGCAACTTCACGCAAGCTATCTGCCACCTGCCGCCGCCATTGCTCGGAGCGATATAAGTCCGCGTTGCGGATGGCCGCGGCAATTGTCCCGGCCACGGTTTCAAACATGACGCGGTCGTCTTCAGTGAACGAATTCAATCTGTCGGATTGAATGTCAAGCACACCAATCACGCGCTCGCCAAATGAAAGCGGCACGCATAATTCCGAGCGCGTGTTTTTGGGCGGCAAAGGCGATGGACGATAGAGCGGTTCCTGTGTCACATCGTTGACTAATACCGTTTTGCCTTCACGCGCTACGAATGGAATGATGCCTTGTGAATCGTCCAGCGGAATAGAATAACCTTCCAGCGCTTTACTGCGTTTGCCACTGCCCGCTTCATATTCGATCAGCCGCCGGTTGGGATGGACGGTGAACAAGTGAACATAGGGATAGCCGAATTTATCATGGATGAGCGCGGCAGTCTCAGCCATCAACTCATCAAGATCGAGCGTAGATGTCACGCTCCTGCTGACTTCCGCCACGAGAGTCAACTGGTCGGCGCGGCGGCGGAGGTCGCTATAAAGGCGCGCACTTTCGACGGCGCGCGAGATATTGTCTGCCAAGGCTTGAAGCAAAAGCAAATCATTTGGATGGAACGCGGCGAATCTATCGGACTGAACATCCAACACACCCAAAACACGATCTTCTATTTTGAGCGGAATGACAACTTCAGAGCGCGTCTCGGGCAGTGGTTCAAGGTACCGATAACGCGCGTCCGCCCGAACGTCCGAGGCCACGATGCGCTCGCCGGAGGCTGCGGCCTCACCGATCAACCCCTGACCGATTTCCACTTCAAGGGCCAACGCAGTTTTCTTGCGTCCTTTATGCGGCGCAGTCGCGCTGGATCGAAATCGTAAACTTGAAGCCCCGGGTTGAAGCGTAAAGATGGCGACATAATAATAGTTAAAAGTTTTTTGAATAAGCTCGGTAACGCGGCAGGCGAGTTCGTCCACTTGCAAAACACTGGCAATCTGCGTGCTGACTTCGCGCACGAGGTTCAACTGCCCCATGCGAAAACGTTCCACCTCGGCGCGATGGGAAGCGTACAAGCCAATCGCTACTACGCTGGCCAGACTTTCCAAAACTTCAAGTTCTTCTTTTTGAAAGTTGGGACCTTTGGAGCGCGTGACCTGCAACGCCCCAAGAACAAATCCTTGATCTTCGATTGGGACAGCCGCATAAACTTTTTTGCTGGCGCTCTTTTTTGTCGCTCGCAGGACGCATGGCTTGCGTTTTTCAACGGCGCGTCGCATTCCCTCCAATCGAGGCTGCGGAGGAAATAAACGCTTTTCCTTCCAATCCGGCAGACGAAATAGATTCTCGTGCAGCCAGACCTCGGCTTGTCCATCGAGCAAACGAGTCGCCATCGAAACGATCCGGTCGCGTTGTGCAATCAGTGAATTGGTATTAACTAATTGTTCCCCCAAGCTTGCGATCTCGCGCCAGTCCAAAGAATCTGGAGAACGGGTTGAGGCGGCCATGGCTATCCCTTCCGCTTCACCAACGTAAGCAGGTTCCCTGACGCAGTGATCTCATAACGAACTTCATCCATCAATTTCCGCATCAGGAAAATTCCCAAGCCGCCAATCTTGCGATCAGAAAGGTCGGCTTCTATATCAGGTTGGGCAACTTTAGATGGGTCGAACGACTTGCCGTGGTCAATGACCGTAATCACTAAACGATCATCTTTAAAGTCACAAGTCAACTCAAACGAAGCATTTGGAATTCCCTCACAGGCATGTTCAATAACATTCGAGGCGGCCTCGTCCGCAGCCAACTGAACGCAATAGATATCTTTTTCGTTAAAGCCGGATGCGCGCGCCTGCTCGCCGACGAAATCACGGATCTCGTCGAGATACTCGAATTTGGCAGGAAAGGTCAACGCAGTCATGGACAATCAAAGGCCGCCTCACACGGGACTGTAGGCGGCCTCCGTTCAATAAAATGGATACTCACTGATGAGGGTTAGAAATTACCAACTGCTTCAAGCGGGTCAGCATAAGTTTTGAATAATTCGGTAAAGCCAGCCAGTTCCAACGCTTCGCGGATTCTGTCCGGTACGGTCGCCAGGAAAACCTCACCGCGATTATAACGTTTGCAATTGCGCTGGGCAGCCAGCAGCGCACGGAACCCGGCGCTGGACATATACTCCATGGCGCTCATATCCACAACCAGCTTGAAGACGCCTTTATCCATCTGAGCATCCAGCGCCCGAGTAAATTGCGGCGCTGTGGAACTATCCACGTGACCTATCACCGAGACCATGTTGCAGTGCTTAAATTCCTTGATGGTAACTTCCATGATCATCCTCCGTCTAAAAGGGTGCGGTTTCTTGAGATTGGCAAAATTATATCATGGGTGGATAAATTTACATTTTCAAGCCGGAATGCCCTGTACAGTGTTTGCAATATTGAAATCCAAAAATGACGATACCGTAAAGCACAAAACAAAGCAAATGACTTGGAATGTAGCCAGAACAAAATGTCCGAACAAAGGCAAACCCGGCGAAAGCTGGCGACGCAAAGCCAACGGGTTTCGGCGGACTGAAGTCCTGTGCCTCAGTTCATGAAAGTCGGTCAAAACCGAATCGTTGGGCCAGTCCAAAAAGACTTTTATGAACTGAGCAGACGGCTTTCGCCCGGCGAATCAGATCATAGAAAACTGCACTTTACGACCGTACCAAGTATAGAAAGTTCTTCTCCCAATATTTTGACGCCTACCCCAGACAGAACACAACTTTCTCGATTCGTCCGAATCAAGTAAAATTATCCTGACGCTGGACAAAACTACAACACAAGAAGATTATGAAATCCTACCGCAAGGAACTCTGGCTCAATATCCCCACCCGCCGCGGCTTCGTAAACATTACCCCACAAGTGAAAAACTGTCTTCAAGAGAGCGAAATCCGGGAAGGCCTTATTCTGGTTTGCGCGATGCATATAACAGCTTCCGTTTTCATCAATGATGATGAATCGGGACTGCACCAGGATTATGAGCACTGGCTGGAAGAACTTGCGCCGCATGAACCAACCAGTCAGTATCTTCATAATCGCACCGGGGAAGATAACGCCGACGCTCACATGAAGCGGCAAATCATGGGACGCGAGGTGGTTGTGGCTGTGACAGATGGTATGTTTGACTTTGGTCCATGGGAGCAGATTTTCTATGGCGAATTCGATGGACGCCGACGCAAGCGTGTGCTGGTCAAAATAATCGGGGAATAAAGTTATAATGACGGACAATATAACCACTGAATTTTTCTCAGCTATCAAACAAGGCAATTTCACTCCGCTCCAGGCCGCAGCCCGGAATGGCGATGTTACTTTCATTCGTGATCTTCTTCTCAACGCGCCGATGCACACGCCAAATCACCTGAAGGCGGGACCGCTCTCGATTATGCAACTGAGGCTGGAAAAATCAAGGCGGTTAATGTGCTGAGGGAAGGAATCACCCGGCGATTCCGAATTCGTGGCAAAATTCTAAAAAGTGCGGCGCGGTGATTGCGCCGCACTTTTTATTTACAACCAGTTTTTCCTTTTTGCGTAGATTGAATTTAGATGAATACCATCAATCGAAATCTATTCATCAAGGAGAATGCAATGTCAAAAACCCATAAGTTCTTCAGTGTGTTCGTTCTGTTCATCCTGCTGACGCTGACCTTCGCCACCCCCGTCCATGCTTTCGACGGGCGTTCAGGCGATAAGGTAATCGTCAACGCAGGCGATGTCATCAACGACGATCTGTATGTCGGTGCAAACCAACTGGTCATGGACGGCACGGTCAATGGCGATGTGCTGGCAGGCGGCCAGATGATTACCATCAACGGCATAGTCAACGGCGATGTAATGGCGGCGGGGCAAACAGTGGTTATCAATGGCACCGTCACAGGCAGTGTCCGCACCGCCGGGGCAGTGCTTTTCTTCGGTGAAAAAGCTAGGATCGGCGGGGACATTGTCGCTGCGGGATACAGCCTGGAGGTCCGCGAAGGAAGCGTGACAAGTCGCGATGTCCTCTTCGGCGGCGGGCAAATCCTGTTAGCGGGCAATGTCACGCGCAATGTGACCGTCGGAACTGGTGCACTTGAAATTAGCGGGAACATCGGCGGCAATGTCAAAGCTGAAGTGGGAGATGCCAATCAAGGCCAGGCCGGACCGCCTCCCAGCACATTTATCGGGCAATCCACTGTGCC
>JAKBYW010000234.1:0-4497 GCA_021840275.1 Chloroflexota bacterium
ATTTATATGTGTTTTTGTAAATGTCGGGCAGTTCATTTTTGATGTAGAGAATGTGGGCAATTGAGTCCTTGCCAGAATGTGTGGGAATTCCCCCGGTTGTTCCAAGCCAGGCGATGAGTTTGTCAACTCCATAACCTTCGATCTTGAATAATCCATCGGTGATATTCTTGACGTGTTTTGCGCCGCGTGTGTCCATCCATGAAATGGCGTTCATGAGCGGACGCCCATCCTTATCCACCGCTGCCGTGGTTGACCATTGGCTGGTGGTTGAGATCGCGGCAATATCTTGCGCTGGAACCAAATGCCGTGCGAGCAATCGCTTTGCCGCGATTTTGACAGCATTCCACCAGCCGTCAGGGTCTTGCTCGGCCCCGCCATTCGGGTGAAAAAAAACTTCGGTTGGTTCAAACTCATGATGGAGTACTTCGCCTCGCATGTTGACCAGTGCTACTTTAGGCCCCGACGTTCCCAGATCAACACAAAGAACATATTTGTTCGTCAGCGACATCTTTCCTCCGATGAATGAAAAATGGGAGGGCCTGTAAGGACCCTCCCAATGATTTTATCATCATGTTATTCAAGTGAATGAGTTAGACCACGCTCAATATGGTCTGCTTGATCTCTACAGACTCTCCGGCTTTGACTTTAATGCGATGGACTGTCCCGGCGCGCGGCGATTTCAGTTCATTCTGCATCTTCATCGACTCGAGAATTACCAGAACATGACCTTTTTCCACCTGTTGGCCTTCTTCAACAGTCACTGCTACAACCAGTCCGGGCATGGGGGCCTTTAAATGGAATTCGCCGGTCGCTTCGGCTTTGCCTCCAACCGCGGATTTCAATCGGCGTTCGCGCTCATCTTCAACCTTGATCGGATATTGACGTCCGAGCAGTAGCACCTGCCAATCCTCTTCGCCCTGATAGACATAAGACTCATACGACTTTCCATCGATCAGCATCGAATAAACGGGCTGGCCGCTAACGGATTCAAAGTCCACTTCCATGACCTTGCCGTTGATGCTAATGTGTTTTTCGTCAATGACTTCGATAGTGTATTCTTTGTTGGCAATTGTGGTTACATATTTCATTCATAGTCTCCTGGTCTTCTCGTCTTTTGTCTTTTGGTCAATAGCTGAATTGTCAGCAAGTAAACCGGCGACTGGCGACTAGAGACTTTTTATCTGTGCATTCTTTCCCAGCGACCGACCCATTTCCAGTTGCTGGCGTCGCGTTCGTTGCGCATGACGAATTGAGCGGAGCGTTGAGCTTCGTGATGCGCGGCCAATGTCGCAAAGACAGCCGCGATTTCCGGATGGTGCATCTCCTGGTCGTGTTCGATCTCGGGCATTGTGAAACGCTCCTCGACGAAGCGCGTGTCGTATTGTCCGGCCATGAAGCGGTGGCTGTCCATCATGGTTTGATGGAAGGGAATGTTGGTGCGCACGCCGACGATGCGATATTCTTCGAGTGCGCGGCGCATTCGAAGAATGGCCTGACCGCGCGTCTCGCCCCACACGATCAGCTTGGCGATCATTGGGTCGTAAAATGGTGTGATCTCAAAGCCGGGATAAACACCCGTATCCACGCGGATGCCGGGGCCGGTTGGCAAAAGACTATGAGTGATGGTGCCCGTCGAGGGCATGAAGTTGTTATAAGGGTCCTCGGCATTGATGCGGCATTCGAGTGCGTGCCCGCGCAATACAACATCTTCCTGTTTGTAACTCAACTGGCGTCCGCGTGCGATGCGGATTTGTTCGGCAACAATGTCGACGCCTGTGACGAGTTCTGTTACCGGATGTTCCACTTGTAAGCGGGTGTTCATTTCAAGGAAATAAAAATTGCTATCTTTATCAACTAAAAATTCGATTGTTCCAGCGTTGACGTAGTCCACAGACTGCGCGGCTGTGACAGCTACCTCACCCATCTTGCGGCGGAGTGCCTCATCTACAAATGGAGATGGGGACTCCTCGATCAGCTTCTGATGACGGCGTTGAATGGAACAATCGCGTTCGCCGAGATAGATTACATTTCCGTGCGTATCAGCCAGAATCTGGATCTCGATATGCCGCGCGCCTGATACTAATTTTTCAAGATAAACATTTCCGTCACCGAAAGCCGATTCCGCTTCGCGTCGCGCGGACGCCAGCAGGGTCGGCATTTCTTCGAGCGACGAGACCTCTCTCATGCCTTTTCCACCGCCGCCTGCACTGGCTTTGATCAGCAAAGGGAATCCGATTTTTGGAGCCAGGGCAAGAAGTTCTTCATCGCGCATTGCTCCTTTGCCCTCGGTGCCGGGCACAACTGGCACACCTGCGGCAGTGACCGTATCGCGAGCGGTCATCTTATCGCCCATGGCTGCGATAGCTGATGGTTTTGGCCCAACATAAGTGATACCTGCGTCGGCGCAGGCCGCAGCAAACGCTTCGCGCTCTGCCAAAAATCCATAACCCGGATGGATGGCGTCCGCGCCGCACTTGCGGGCGATATCAATGATTTTGTCGGCACGCAGATAAGATTCGCGCGACGGTGCGGGGCCGAGCAAATAAGCTTCATCCGCGTAACGCACATGCAGAGCGCTGCGATCGGCTTCAGAATAAACAGCAACGGTTTGGATACCGAGCTCCCGGCAGGCCCGCAGTATGCGGACTGCGATCTCGCCACGATTAGCAACCAGAATTTTTTTGAACATAAAAGCTCCGCTTGTGTCAGGTTTCAAGTGTCACGTTTTGCCTGATACTTGAAACCTGACGCCTGACACCTAAAGTGGAATATTTCCGTGCTTCTTGGCCGGATTTCCATCGCGCTTGTTTTGTAACATCTCGAGCGCATTGATCAGGCGTGGACGCGTCTCTTTCGGTTCGATCACATCGTCAACGTATCCGCGTTCCGCGGCTACATAAGGATTGGCAAATTTTTCGCGATACTCAGCTACCAATTCTGCTTTGCGTTTAACCGGGGCTTTTGCCTTCTCCAGTTCCTTGCGAAAAATGATGCTGACTGCGCCGTCTGGTCCCATTACCGCGATCTCGGCGGTGGGCCAGGCTAAATTTAGATCACCGCGAATATGTTTGGATGACATCACACAATAAGCGCCGCCGTAAGCCTTGCGTGTGATCACTGTCAGCTTTGGAACAGTTGCTTCACAGTAGGCGTAAAGCAGCTTGGCGCCGGAGCGGATGATGCCGCCGTGTTCCTGATGTGTTCCAGGCAGAAAGCCCGGCACATCTTCAAAAGTAATGATGGGAATATTGAACGAATCGCAGACGCGCACAAAACGAGCGGCCTTTTCGCTGGCGTCTATGTCCAGCACGCCAGCCAGCACTGCAGGCTGATTTGCAACGATGCCCACTGAATGTCCGCCGAGATGCGCAAAACCAACCACAATGTTTGCTGCAAAGTTTTCATGGATCTCAAAGAAATGTCCATCATCCACGATCATGTGAATGACTTCCTTGATATCGTATGGCTTGTCCGGCGATTCAGGGATGATAGTGTTCAAGCCTTCTTCCATGCGCAAGGGATCGTCTCCATTTTGAATGAAGGGCGGGTCTTCCATGTTGTTTTGCGGCAGATATGCGAGCAACTGGCGGATGAGGAATAACGTATCTGCTTCGTTGTCAGCGGCTACATGACACACGCCCGATTTTTCCGAGTGGACGCTTGCACCGCCAAGATCCTCGAATGAAACATCCTCGTGCGTCACTGTCTTGACCACATCCGGGCCGGTGACGAACATGTAGGATGAGTTACGTACCATGAAAATAAAATCGGTTAGAGCAGGCGAATAAACCGCGCCCCCGGCACAGGGTCCCATGATGACGCTGATTTGTGGGATCACGCCCGAAGCCAGTGTGTTGCGCAGAAAAATGTCAGAATAACCACCCAACGAAACGACGCCCTCTTGAATGCGCGCGCCGCCTGAGTCATTTAATCCGATCACAGGCGCGCCGGTCTTCATCGCCATATCCATGATTTTGCATATCTTTTCCGCGTGTACTTCTCCAAGCGAACCGCCAAACACAGTGAAGTCCTGCGAGAAAACGTACACCAAACGGCCCTCGATGGTGCCCCAACCGGTCACAACAGAGTCGCTCAAATATTTCTGCTCGTCCAGGTTGAAATCATGAGTGCGATGTTCGATAAAAGAATCCACTTCGTGAAAAGAGCCTTTGTCGAGAAGGATGTCAAGGCGTTCGCGGGCCGTCAGCCGGCCCTTCTTGTGTTGTGCATCGATGCGATCTGTTCCGCCGCCCAATTGAGATTTGGATTTCATTTCACGCAGATGGAGGATTTTCGGGTTTTCGCTCATAAGACTCTCTTTGAAAATAATTCAGATCTTTTGGATTGAGAACAACCGCGCTTACAAAAGCTAGCAGGATGATGTTGATCAGAAGGTCGAAAGGCCAATTGGCCCGCATCTCGGCCTGGACGAAAAGCCGGTCGGCCCAACTCCAGGCCGTGTACAAGCCTGATGCGACCAGCAGAACTGCGCGCACG
>JAKBYW010000235.1:0-4489 GCA_021840275.1 Chloroflexota bacterium
TCTTGAAAGCCTGGCAACAGGCTACAACGTTTCCACGCTCGAGGTGGCGCATGAGTTGGGGTTGGATCTTAAGGAGATCAAAGACTGGAACTGCTGTGGTTCCACCGCCTATTTCCCCGTGGATGAACTGCTGGCGTATACGCTGGTCGCGCGGAATCTGGCCCTGGCTGAAAAGGAGGGACTCAGCGATTTTGTTGCGCCATGCAGTGCGTGCTACAAGAACGCATACTTCACCAATGCCTATCTCAAAAAGGATCCCGATCTGGCCGAACACATCAACTATGCATTGGAAGCAGATAACCTGCATGTCAACGGGACGATGAGGGTGCGCCATCTCATCGAAGTGATCATCGAGGATGTCGGGCTGGAGGAGATCGGGAAAAAGATTGTTCATCCTTTGCAAGGGCTGCGCGTCGCTCCGTATTATGGATGCCAGCTTCTGCGTCCAAGAAAAGGTCACGAGAATGTCGAGAATCCGCAATTCTTCGAGAATCTATTGTCAGCGCTGGGAGCCGAGCCAGTGGATTATCCATCCAGGACGCGTTGCTGCGGCGGCTCGTTGATCATCACGAATCGAAAGGCTGCCCTGGACATGGTTCATAAGCTTCTGGAAGATGCTGTGAATCATCAAGCCGACGTGATCGCGACTACTTGCCCGATGTGCAATGTCAATCTGGAAGTGTATCAGAGCCAAGTCAATCAGGAGTTTGGAACACATTTTTCAATCCCGGTTATGTATTTCACCCAGATCATGGGTGTAGCCCTGGGGATTAAACCGGGACGTCTGGGGATTGGAAAAGAGATGATCGCTGGAGCGTCATTGCTTGCCTTTGCTGAAAGTTAGAAAACAGGAGAGAAACCTATGACTGAAAGAATTGGTGTTTACGTCTGTCATTGCGGCACGAACATCGCTGGCGTCGTTGACGTTGCAGAGGTCAGCAGATGGGCAGGAGAGCATCTCGCCGGCCAGGGCGTAATCGTCTCCCGCGATTACAAGTTCATGTGCTCCAGCCTCGGACAGGAACTGATCCAGAAGGACATCAAGGAAATGGGGTTGACGCGCGTGGTGGTGGCGGCTTGTTCCCCCCATTTGCACGAAAAGACTTTCCGCAATGCCTGCGCAGGCGCGGGGCTGAACCCCTATCTGTGCGAACTGGTTTCCATTCGCGAACAGGATTCGTGGGTGCACACCGACAAAGTTGCCGCAACGGATAAAGCCAAAGCCATCATCTCCGGCGGTGTGGCGCGCGTGGCGCATCACGAAGCGCTCGAACCTCTGCGTGTGCCGATCCATCCTGATACGCTGATCGTCGGCGGCGGCATCGCCGGTATCCAGGCTGCGCTTGAAATTGCCGATGCAGGATACCACGTTTATCTGGTGGAGCGCGAACCGTCCATTGGCGGACACATGGCTCAATTCGACAAAACCTTCCCGACGCTGGACTGCTCCGCTTGTATCCTCACGCCAAAGATGGTGGATGTTGGCAATCATCCGAATATCACGCTATTGACATGGAGCGAGGTCGTAAAGACGGATGGCTACGTGGGCAACTTCGCAGTCACCATCAAAAAGAAAGCCCGCTATATCAAGACTGAAGACTGCACTGGCTGCGGCATTTGCTGGGAGAAATGTCCGTGGAAGGTAGTTGACGATGTGTTCGAGGCCGGGCTGGGCAAGCGCAAAGTGGTTTATGTACCTTTCCCGCAAGCGGTTCCCAAATATCCGGTTATCGACGCGGCAAATTGTGCCTACTTCTTGAAAGGCACCTGCAAAGCCTGCGAGAAGTTCTGTCCGACGAACGCGATTGACTTTAATCAAAAAGATCAGGAGATCACCGTTCCGGTTGGCAACATCATCCTGGCAACCGGCTACGATCTATTCGACGTAAAGCGGATTCCGCAATACGGCTATGGCCGACTGGCGAACGTTTTCACCAATCTTGAGTTCGAGCGTTTGAGCAACGCGGCGGGACCGACCAGCGGAAATATTGTCTTGCGCGATGGGAAGACTATCCCCAAAGCGGTGGGCATCGTCCACTGCGTCGGCTCGCGCGACCAGAACTACAATCCCTATTGTTCGGCGATTTGCTGTATGCAAAGCCTGAAGTTTGCACACCTGGTGCATGAACGCACCGGCGCGGAAGTCTATAACTTTTACATTGACATCCGCACGCCCGGCAAAGGCTACGAAGAGTTTTATCAGCGACTGCTTGAGGAGAGCACGCACTTTGTGCGCGGCAAAGTCGCTGAAGTGACGGACGTGGCGCGCGTGCCAGAGGAAGAAGGCCGTTTGATCATCCAGGTTGAGGATACGCTGATCGGCAAACAGCGGCGCATCCCGGTGGACATGGTCATTCTCTCCGCTGGGTTACAGGCACGCCATGACGCCAAGGAAGTCGCCAAAATGTTCGGCATCTCCTGCAGCGCTGACGAGTGGTACATCGAGAGACATCCCAAGCTGGACCCCGTCGCAACCATGACCGAGGGCATTTACATCGCCGGTTGTGCGCAGGGACCAAAGGATATCCCGGCCAGTGTAGTGCAGGGCGCGGCCGCCTCGGCGCGCGTGCTCGGCAAAATCCAGCAAAAGGAGATCGCGCTCGAACCGGTGCGCGCTTCGATCAATGAGAACCAATGCTCCGGGTGCCGCATCTGCAACAACCTGTGTCCGTTCAATGCCATCTTGTTCCATGAAGATAAGATGGTGTCCGAAATCAACGCGGCGTTGTGTCAGGGCTGCGGAACGTGTGTGGCCGCCTGCCCGGCAGGCGCGATCAGCGGAACGGGATTCTCCAACGAGCAGATCCTCTCGCAGATCGAAGGTCTGTTGTTGATCAATGTGCCAAAAAGCGTGGCCGCATAACAATGCGAGGAGAGTGGACTATGGGTAATGAAAACTTTGAACCTGTGATCATCGGCTTTACCTGCAATTGGTGCAGTTACCGCGCCGCAGATATGGCGGGCACGGCGCGGATGAAATACGCGCCGAACGTCCGCCTGATCCGCCTGATGTGCTCCGGTCGTCTGGACCCAACCTTCGTGCTCAAAGCGTTTACCAGCGGAGCCGATGGGGTGTTGATTTCCGGATGTCATCCAGGCGATTGCCACTACATTGAGCAGAATTACAAGGCCTTGCGGCGCTTCCAATTGCTCAGGCGAGTGCTTTCCCAAATGGGCATCGAACCAGGCCGCCTTAAGTTGCAGTGGGCAAGCGCGGCGGAGGGAGCAATGCTCGCCACAGAAATCAACAAGTTCGTGGAAGAAGTGCGCGCGCTCGGCCCGCTCAACTGGCCTGCAAATTTCCATGAAACTGTATCTACGCCCGTTATGGAGGTGCTAGCATGACTGCTAAACCAAAATTCGCAATGTATTGGGCGGCCTCCTGCGGCGGATGCGAGATCGCCGTCCTCAACATCCACGAAAAGATTCTGGATGTGGATGCAAACTTCGACGTGGTCTTCTGGCCTGTCGCGATGGACGCGAAGTACAAAGACGTTGAAGCGATGGAAGATGGCTCGATATTACTTACCCTCTTCAACGGCGGCATCCGCAACGATGAGAATGAACACATCGCAAAGTTATTGCGACGCAAATCGAAGATACTCGTTGCATTTGGATCATGCGCCAACGAAGGTTGTATTCCCGGCCTGGCAAATCTGAGCAGTAAAAAAGAGATTTTTGATACTTACTACGAGACAGTTTCAACGGACAACCCGAACCACATCCGCCCACAATTCGAATACGAGATGCCTGAAGGCGAAATCACCATCCCGCAGTTCTATCCTGTTCTCAAGACCCTCGACCAGGTCGTGGATGTGGATTACTACATGCCGGGTTGCCCGCCTGAGTCGCATCAGATCGCGGCGGTGATTGACTTGGTCGTGCAAGTCTTGCAAGGCAAAGCCGAACTGCCGCCGAAAGGGTCCGTGATCGGCGCCGGCAATTCGACGGTCTGCGACGAATGCAAGCGGACTCGCAACGCCAAGGTGATCAAATCCTTCGAGCGCATCTGGAACGTGCAGATTGACCCGGCGCTGTGCCTGCTCGAACAGGGCATCCCGTGCAACGGTCCGGCAACCCGAAGCGGATGCAACGCGCGTTGTCCAGTTGCGGGCGCGCAGTGCATCGGTTGTTATGGTCCCGCCGAAGGCGTGTTGGATTACGGCGCAAGGCTCATTTCGGCCTTTGCTTCTGTGATCGATGCCAAAGAACCGGAAGAGATTGATCACGTCCTCGACGGTCTCGTTGACCCGGTCGGTCAATTCTATCGCTTCAATCTGGCTGGGTCGCTTATGAAGGCCGCAGTACCGGCCTGGAAGAAAGAAAAGACTTAATGCGTGATTCATAATCCGTAAAGAGCGCGTTACGTATTACGAACTACGGAATGGAGTTACTATGACACAACGCATAACAATTGACCCAATCACCCGCCTCGAAGGTCACGGCAAGATCGAAATCTTTCTCAACGAAGATGGCGACGTTGCCAACA
>JAKBYW010000236.1:0-4479 GCA_021840275.1 Chloroflexota bacterium
GCTTACATCACAACTTCTGCACCCAGTCTGGCAGATACAGCTGGCTGGTTTAGCTTGTTTCATAACAACAGGTTCATTGGACTTCTCGACTTTGGTATCCTGGAACTTTATGCCCTGGTTCTCTTTGTCCCGATGTTCCTTGCCCTTTATGTTGTCTTGAGGCGAGCAAGCGAAAGCTATATGGCAATCGCGGCAATCCTCGCTTTTGTAGGGATAGCGGTCAATTTCGCCACCAGTAAACTCTTCTCGTTACTTACCCTTAGTGATTTGTACGCGGCTGCTACAAATGTAGCAATGAAATCCCAATTCCTGGCGACAGGACAAGCCATACTTGCCGTAGGCGCGCTTGGCGGTATTGGTGGGAGCGTGGAAGGCGGCGTCCCTCTTGCTGTTGCTGGCTTGATTATCTCAGTCATCATGCTGCGGAGCAACATCTTAGGCAAAGCCGTAGGTTATTTGGGAATCTTGGCAAATGGAATCGGATTGGTGATGTATTTCAACGCAGCCTTGGCTCCGGCGATGTCCGGGTCCCCATTCTTTGGCGCATTCTTTCTTTTCTCCATAATATGGTTTTTTCTGATCGGCCGAAAGCTCCTTGCAGCAAAATTGAATTCACAGCAAGAATCCTAAATTCACAACCGAAAGGTGTATCGCATGTCTAAAGTAGTTCTAATCACAGGTTGTTCCACCGGGATCGGTCGCGATCTTGCCATGCAATTGGCTAACTCTGGCTATACCGTTGTGGCTACAGCTAGGAAAGTGGAAACCATGGATGATCTCAAGGTCGCTCTGAAATTGCCGCTGGATGTCACCCAAGAGGATTCAATCAACCGAGCAGTCGAACAAGCCATTCAGCGTTTTGGACGAATCGATGTCCTGGTCAACAACGCAGGGTACGCACTGCGCGGAGCAATCGAGGAAGTCCCAGTCGACCAGGTTCAAAAAATGTTTGATGTCAATGTGTTCGGCGTGATGCGCATGATCCAAGCTGTTATCCCGCATATGAGGCAACAAAAAGCGGGACGCATCATTAACATCAGCTCGATCTCGGGCAAGCTCGTTACTCCAGCAAACGGCGCATACTCGGCTACCAAATTCGCCTTGGAAGCCTTGAGCGATGCCCTTCGTCTGGAGCTGGCCCCCTTCGGTATTCCTGTGGTGCTGGTTGAACCGGCAAGTATCAAAACGCAATTCCACACTACGGTCGAGTCCAACGCCCAAGAGATCTTCTCCGATCCTGGCTCGCCCTACCAACCTCTATATCAACAATACGAGCGTGCTACAGCTGATATGCGGCGTAAGGAACCTGGTCCGCAGGCCGTTTCCAAGGTAGTTCAACAGGCGATTGAGGCTGATAAACCGAAGGATCGCTATCTGGTCGCTTTTTCTCTCTCTGGCAGGTTGGTCCTACATTTGGGCGATTCAGCCTGGAATATTGTGGTCAGGCAAATGTTCAAGCTTCCAAGAGTTGTGGGTTCTCTTTGATGAAACGTGAGTACGATGAACAATAAAATTTTAGTCACCTACGCCAGCCGGGCCGGTTCCACGGCCGGTGTTGCTGAGGCTATCGGCAAAACCCTGGTTGAGAACGGCGCACAAGTGGACGTGCTTCCAATGAAAGATGTGAGGGATCTGACTCCATACCGGGCAGTTGTAGCGGGTAGTGCCATCCGTGGACAACATTGGCTTCCGGAAGCCATGCAGTTCCTGCGCGATCACCAGACCGAACTCTCGCACAAACCCTTCGCCTCTTTCATGGTGTGTATCACCCTTTCCATGGCTAACGCTGATCAGTATCTGGTGGGTTTGAAGGACTGGATGAGGCCGGTGCGCGACCTGGTGCTTCCGGTCAGCGAGGGTTATTTTGCTGGGGCGCTGGATTTCTCCAAATTACCCTTCTCATTCAACGTGCTTGCGATGCGCATCGTCGTTCTGTTTGGTATATGGAAGGAAGGCGATCACCGCGACTGGAATGCCATTCACCTCTGGGCCGAGAACCTGTTCTCGCAGTTGCTTGGGTAGTGGATGTGCAATGGACAAATCCTGCTTTTATGAAATCCGAGTTGAAGGTCAATTATCCGAGCACTGGTCCGATTGGTTCGAAGGGCTGGAAATCCATAGCGACCCTGGCGGAGGCACAACGTTGCGTGGATGGTTAATCGACCAGGCAGTTCTATTCAGTGTGCTCACTAGAATCCACAGCCTCAATTTAACTTTGGTCTCCGTGGCTCGATCTTCTCCAGAGTAACAAGATCAGCTAATCCGGTGGCATCAGCTGGAAGACATGAATGACATGTTTCAGCGCAATAAATGGGACACATATTGCTGCTCGCGCCTAGTTATGTTTACAGGGACTGTCATCCCGAGTAGGAATAAAAAAGTGAGTATAACTGTAATGACCCGAAAAACTGGACGCCATGCCAGGGCAATTGCTCGGAAGTGGGAACCCCGGCAGAGTCCATACACAAAAATTCGCGATTTACTAACAGCGGCAGCGTCAGGCTGTTTGGATCGGCGGAACCGAGCGTTCCTATTGCAACGAGATGACCAGCGCGGCTAAAAATCCGATCTGATGACTTCTTCTACCGCTTCCAACTTCCTCTATTGTCCGCTCAACCCACAAGATTTTGCTTCATCAGGGCTGAAAATCTCTTTTCAGGGCGCTAAAAAGCCAATTTCCTTGACATCAGAACAATTGTTCTATTACAATGCCATGTATGCCTAGTCAGCCGCTTCGCAAGCGCTGGAAGAAAGGCCGGCAACAGGAAAATAAGAATACCTTCAGCCTGGATGTATCGAGTATCCAATTGCGGCGAAATGACTTTGCCATCCAAGCTAACCGCTCCCTTGAAGAATCAAACTCTGAAAAACCAACTGCCGGCGAGTCTCCCAGCGATCCGCTCGAAAGATTCTATTCACGTTGGGATAGCTTGTCTTTCCGGGAACAAGAAGTCGATGCTTTATTGAATCTTGGTTATGATAGGAAGCAAACCGCGGAGATGTTGAGGGTAACTGATGAAACCGTCAAATCCCATACTAAGTCCATCTTCGAAAAATTCGGAGTACATACCGTTAAACACCTTGTTGCCATACATCAATATCTGAAAATCAATATGGCAGAGTGGTGGGATAAAACCCACAGGTAGTCTCCTTCAGCAATCATATCCCCATATAGCCATCCCCCAAGAAATCCCCCAAAAATTCCCCCAAGAATCCAAGCTTGGGGGATTGTTTGTTAACCAAGTTCTTGCTACCCTGTTGCGCATGTATGATCTTCTTGACATTCGCCCTGGTCATTGGAACTTGCACATCCTCCTAAGAAATCAGGTTACATCCTTTTTGGAGGCCTGTGGTTATCTGGCGCGCCGCGGTCCCCTGCTCATCTTGGATTGCAACCGGCAATATAACCCATCATTGGTGCTGAGAGCTGCACTCGGTCGGGAAGAGAATTTGAACCGCATCAAGAGCCGGCGCGCGTTCAACTGCTTTGAAACAACCATTTTGTTGCAGACCACGCAAACCAGCAATGCGCCGGTCGTGGTGTTTGACCCCCTCACCCACTTCTATGATGAGCACGTGCCGTACAACATGCGCCAATTCCTTTTAGGGAATTGCATCACTCATATTCAACGCCTGAGCAAAGGAGCAGGCCTGGCTGTGTTAGTCCAGCCTCTGCCCGGCGATGCCCTTGTCGTGAATTTATACAACCGCCTCATCAAGGCCGCGCCGCAAGTGATACCTTACGATTCGCACACGACCAGGCCTGTACAGCAAAGGATGTTCTGATGGGCAATACCAACTCGACAATTACCGACATTCTGGATCGCGAAGTGAAGGCTCTGTCAGACTACCGCCGCGCTCTTCGTCGCGAGCATCAAATCGTCTTTGATGAATTATTTAGCGCCGCGTACAAACACCGCGCCCCATCGAGCCTCTCCAAACACCTCCTGCCCTTCGAGACTTTTCTGCTCTCCATGCTGATTGAAGAACACGCGGAAGTAATGGCTCTGAGAGAATTGCCTCACGAGGTGACGCGCCTGCGCGGGGAAGTCGAATTCCTTCGCCGAAAACAGGCAAGTTTTGAATTGACTTATGAACAAGTACGAGTACACTGGCTGGTTGCTGGACCTGTATCCACACCCTGAATGGGGCATCGTCCTTTGGCTATTGTGCGACGATGGCCAACGCCGTTGTTTGCGCCAAGACTTCCCTGTTACGTTTTACGCGGCTGGCCCAGACAAGCGCTTGCGCGCGCTGTGGATCTTCCTCCGAGAGCAACCGCTTCGCATTGATCTATATAAAGACAAACGACGTGACCTCTTCGCGGGCATGAGAACAGTCCTAAAGGCTACGCTTTATCAGCCGTCTGATCTCCCTGATTTGCATCGAAAGATAACCGAATATTTTCCTGACCTGATCCTGTATGACATTGACTTTAATGTCTCTCTCCGCCACGCTGCAGTATACGGGACATTTCCC
>JAKBYW010000237.1:0-4460 GCA_021840275.1 Chloroflexota bacterium
TTTTGGCGACGAAAGTCACTATCTTGGAGGCAGAGTGAGAAATCGCAATTCGAACATTATTCTGCGGGGGATGGCGATCCTCTTATTAAGCATCGCCATCGTTTTGACAATAACATCCCTTATCGGTTACAGTCGCCAACGCGACAGTTATCCATCAGGCATGACAATTGGCGGAGTGCCGGTCGGCGGTTTGAATCCACAAGCCGCTTCCGAGCGTGTGCTGGAAATCTATAATACCCCCATCGAAATCCAATACGGCGGCGGCAACATTCAGGTGAACCCGACCATTCTGGGCTTTCAACTTGATACTGAATCCATGCTGGCCGCAGCGGATCTCAGCCGAACCGGCAGTTCGTTCTGGGGCGGATTTTGGGATTATCTCTGGAACCGCGACCCAAATCCGGCGCCCGTGCCATTACGCGCAACCATCACGGAAGAGCGTTTGCGCGCCTACCTGCAGACCGAAGTCGCCCCACGTTACGACCAGCCGCCTGTTGCGGCTCAGCCTATTCCGGGTACGCCTAATTTCAAACCGGGGCAGCCGGGACAAACCCTGGACATCGACCGCGCGGTGCCTTTGATCGAAGACGCCCTGCGGTCTCCAACCAACCGTGTTGTCACATTGGCATATACCCAAAACGTGGCCGCGAGACCAACAATAGAGAATTTGCAAATCCTGATGAAACAGATCATTACAACATCAGGCTTCGACGGTGTGATCGGCCTGTACATGCTCGATCTCCAAAACGGACAGGAAATCCATTTCGCTTTGAATCAGGGGCAGGATATTTCGGTCGAGCCTGACGTTGCTTTCACCGCATCGAGCACTATCAAAATACCCATCCTTGTGTCATATTTCATCCAGCACGGAAAAGCGCCCGTCGACGATGCCACGAACACCGAAATCCTGAATATGATTCATCGCTCAGACAATCCTTCTTCAGACGGATTGATGGCAGAACTTGATCGCGATAGCGGACCATTGGTTGTCACGCAGGATATGCAAAAAATCGGTCTCAACAACACTTTTATTGCCGGGTATTTTGCGCCTGGTTCTCCGCTATTGCAGAGATTTTCCACACCGGCCAACCAGCGAACGGATGTCTTCACCGATCCGGATCCATACAACCAAACAACCACGTCAGATATCGGCATGTTGTTGGAGGATATTTACCAATGCGCCCAGGCAAACGGAGGCGCGCTGGTGGCCGCCTTCCCGGATAAGATCGACAAAAATGTCTGCCAGAAAATCATTAACTATTTGGAATCCGACAAGATCGGGGTATTGATCGAAGCTGGAGTTCCTGAAGGAACACCAGTGGCGATGAAACATGGCTGGGTCACAGATCTGCAGGGCATCGACCACGACTGGAGCGCGGCGGCAATTGTTTACACCCCCGGCGGAAATTTTGTCTTGTCAATTTACACCTATCATCCGGTGCAAATCGTGTTTGACCCGATCAACAAATTGTTCGCCAACCTGGCGCGATCTGTTTACAATTATTTCAACTTATCATCCCAGTAGACTATAATCGGATTATGAGCGCAGCGTTCGGACTCTTTCGTCTCCAGCAAGTGGACAGCCGTATCAGCCACATTGAAACGCGGCTGGCAAAGATCCAGGAAATATTGGGAAACGACACCGAGCTTCGAGAGGCGCTGGAACAGATAAAGGCCGCAGAAGCAGATCAGCGCGATTCGGAGCGAATCCGGCAAAAGGCCGAACAGGAAACGCATGGTCAGCAAATCAAGATCCAGCAGGCCGAGTCGAGTTTATACGGCGGAGGCGTCCATAATCCGAAGGAATTGCAGGATTTGCAGGCAGACATCCTCTCTTTAAAAAAACATCTGGCGACTCTGGAAGAGCGCGAATTGGAAGCGATGCTCAAAAGCGAAGCCGCACAGACTGTTTTACAAACCGCCCAAGCCAGTATGGAAAAAATCCAGGCGCGTCTTGGAAACGAACATCGCCAATTATTGGATGAACAGGCATCACTAATGCGCGATCTGAAAAGCCTGCAATCAGAACGCAGCGCTACTACAAACGAAGTTGTAGCAGAAATGCTTACGGTTTATGAAGATTTGCGAATGGAAAGACGCGGCGTGGCGGTGGCCGAAGTATCTGAAAATTCCTGTGGCGCATGCGGATCAACATTGTCTCCAGCAGTGCAACAAAGCGCGCGCCGCGCAACCCAATTGGTTTATTGCCCATCTTGTGGGCGCGTCCTGTACGCGAAATAAAAGCACATGAGAATTCCTGCATTTCCAAACATTGACCCTTTCTCTTTTATCTTCGCCTTCATCGTCACCAGTTTATTATGGATGAGCGGCTGGCCGCACTGGTCTATCTCAAGAAGGATCCTAACGATGGCATCATCAAACAGATTTACGGCACCATGCACGGCAACGATTCTGAACTGCGCGAAGCCGCCTACTTTACGCTCTGGGAAATCGGCGCGTCCGGTTACAAATTACCGCATCCCACACAGTATGGATATGGGTAGATGCTAATCACAAACGCAACTATCATCACCTGGGAAACGCCCAACCGCGTTCTTGAAAAACACGCCATCTACATAGCTGGCGATCATGTTCATGAAATCGGTCCAACCGCGAAGCTCGAAAAGTTGTATCCCAAATCAAAAAAACTGGACGCACACGGACAAATTGTGATGCCCGGCGGCATTTGCGCGCACACACATTTTTATGGCGCGTTCTCGCGCGGTATGGCCATCCCCGGCCCAGCGCCAAAAGACTTTCCTGAAATCCTTCAAAAACTTTGGTGGCCACTCGACAAAGCTCTGCTCGATGAAGATGTACGCTATTCTGCGTTGATCAGTTTAGTAGACGCCATCAAGCACGGCACGACCACGCTCATCGATCATCATGCTTCACCCAACGTGATTGACGGCTCGCTCGACATTATCGCTGAGGCCGTTGATCAATCCGGATTGCGCGGCGTTTTGTGCTACGAGGTCAGCGACCGTGATGGATCGGACAAAGTTGATGCAGGCATTAAAGAGAATGTTCGTTTCTTGAAACGACTGGCTGCAAATCCACATCCGCGTCTAGCCGGGACCTTTGGCCTGCACGCCAGTCTGACACTTTCGGGCGCCACCCTGCAAGCCTGCCGCGCCGCCGCGCCCGACGAAACGGGATTTCACATCCACGTCGCAGAGCACGAAGCGGACGAGTACGACAGCTTGAGTAAAACCAACATGCGTATTGTCGATCGTTTGCAAAATCAAGGAATCCTTGGTCCAAAAACCATCACCGCGCATGGCGTTCACATCGATGCACATGAAATAGAAATTCTCAAAGATACTGGCACATGGATCACCCATCAGCCGCGCTCGAATATGAACAACGCGGTTGGCACCGCGCCAGTCGAATCGATGATGCGGGCCGGGGTTAGAGTTTGCCTCGGCAATGACGGCTTCAGCAATGCCATGTGGGACGAATGGAAAGCAGCTTATTTCCTGCACAAAATCGCCAGCCGCGATCCGCGCCGCATGGGCGGATATGATGTAACGCAAATGGCGATCCAAAATAATTCGGCGCTGGCCAATATTTTCTTCCCCGCCGCACCCATCGGACAAATTGTCCCCGGCGCCTACGCAGATTTGATCTTTGTAGAGTACCAATCTCCCACTCCCATCAGCGCTGACAATTTGCCCTGGCACATCATTTTTGGATTCCAATCGAGCATGGTTACTACCACCATCGTCGCCGGAAAAATTTTGATGAAAGACCGCCAACTCACGACACTCGATGGAGCAGAAATTGCCGAGCGAGCGCGTGAACTTGCGCCGAAGGTCTGGAAACGATATCAGGAAAATGTGGCAAAGGTTTCATGACACAAAAGGAAAACAATGACTGACGCATCCATTCTGCTTACCATCGCCGTGCTCGGCGGAACAGGCAAAGAAGGCAAAGGTCTCGCCTATCGCTGGGCGAAGGCCGGTTATCGCGTGTTGATCGGATCGCGCACCGAGGAAAAAGCAATTATCGCCGCATCTGAGATCATCCAACTTTTAGACGGCGCGTCTTCGACGGTTGGCATGTTCAATCTTGATGCAGCGCGTCAGGCCAACATCGTCGTGCTGACCGTACCGTACGCCGCGCATCGCGCAACACTCGAGTCCGTCAAAGATGCTTTGAAAGGAAAAATTCTGATCGACGTGACGGTTCCCCTCGTCCCGCCGAAAGTGACCAAAGTCCAGATGCCCGCTGCCGGGTCCGCGGCGCAGGAAGCGCAGGAAATCGTCGGCGAGGGAGTGGAAGTTGCCGCCGCGTTCCAAAATATTTCCTATGAACATTTGCTTGGAGAAGGCAATGCTGAATGTGATGTGCTCGTAACTGGCACGAGCAAGGATGCACGTGCCGAAGCCATCAAACTAGTCGAAGCCGCCGGATTGACCGGTTGGGACGCTGGCCCGATTGAAAATTCGGTCGTGATC
>JAKBYW010000238.1:0-4452 GCA_021840275.1 Chloroflexota bacterium
ATCTCATCACCCCCAATGCGCGCGGCAAGCTCGGCCACGCGTATATGTTCGCGTAAAATTCCGGAGATCAGCTGGATAGCAGCGTCGCCTGCGGGATGTCCCCAGGTATCATTGATGTGCTTGAAATGGTCGACATCGAGAATGACCAGCGAAAGCGGATGGGCATAGCGGCGAGCGCGGGCTAATTCCATTGCCAGGGCTTGATTGAATTGACGGCGGTTTGCCAAGCGAGTCAGTGGATCGGTAAGCGAAAGTTGCTCGACCTCTTCGAATAAAACCGCGTTGCGCAGAGCCAGAGCGCCGTGATCGGCAATGCTCGTTAACAATAACTGCTGATCTTTTCCAAACGAATGAGGTTGTTCAAAGCCAACAAACAAAGCGCCCAGGATTTCTCCTTTATCCTGCAAGGGAAAGCCGCCCAACGCTGTCACCCGATCTGGCATATTCGCCGAAGTGCTTTTTAGCCCCCCGCGCACGTTATCCATTATTATAGGGCATCCTGATCTAAGAATTTGCTCGGTGAGGTCTCCCATCGATTGTTCGTGCACGGCAATTAGGTCCGAATCACGGCGTGCGACAAAATATCTGCCTGCCAGTTTTTCAGGCTGTCGACCGAGAAAGATGGCGGCAATATCGGCGCCTGTCAATGCGTTGGTGCGCTGGAGCAATGTTTGCAGTGTCTCTTCCAAATTCAGGCTGGCTGTCATCTGCATGGCTGCGGAAAGCAGATTCTTGGACTTCTCTAGGTTTAATTCTAATTTTTGATGATGAAGCTTTTCTTCAACCAGTTCGCGGTTGAACAAGCGCACAAAACCGACAGTCAATAAAATCTCGGTCAGGACGTGTTCAAAGCGCAAAGCGTTGAACACATCACTTAGTTTGAAAGAAAATACGTCTGCGCCGGCAGGAGCAGATGTTTGCGTCTACCTTTGCGAATAAGGGTGGTACAGCGTGAGCGAGGCAGGCGTTTTATCAAGGCAGAATCATATAACAGGATGGATCGGTCCGTGATCGTTTCTATGACCGTCCAATGGTCGTGAAATCCATTCAGTCCCAGGATAACGGCGCGTCCAGGCGTGCCATCCAAAAAATCACGCATTGATTTCCAGAACGTATCCAGCGCAGGTGTAGGCACGCCGCGCCAGGGAATATCCTTGTTGGTTATTCGTTCCCCAACCACATCGTCCAGAATTTGAAGCATCTGTTTGTGGATCACGCCGCCGATCAAAAGCTTGGCCAGCAGGCGCTTGCGCGAGAGATAATGAATGATGTCATTGAAAAGCTGCTGTACATCTTGATCCGATGAGTGGTTAATGAATCTCTCGGCGTTGACGATGCTGTACAAACCGCATAACGAATCCAACCCGCCCTGCTGAAAGGGCGGAAGATCTAAAGTGGGGCCGGTGTACATGTTTTCCTTTATCGCAATGAATTGGCTGCATGAGCGCATTTTTGCTCAATTATAGTTGTAATCCCATCTTCTTAAAGGGGAGGAGGGAAGCGGGTTCTTGACCTGTAGGTCTTGAAGGCTGGCGGGAATTGTGAGTAAAATAGAAACATGCCAACCTATGACTTTATCTGTCTCGATTGCCAGCAGCAGTTTGACATATTCCTGACCTACAGCGAATATGGCAAAAAGAAAGTGAACTGCGCATATTGCGGCAGCGAACACGTCCGGCGGCGGATGACGAAGGTGCGCATCGCCAAATCGGATGAAAACCGCCTCGAAAATATCGCTGACCCGTCCGCCTTGGCTGGGTTGGAGGACGACCCTCAGGCGCTGGGTCAGATGATGCGCAAGATGGGCAGGGAAATGGGCGAAGACCTCCCAGCAGAATTTGATGATGTAGTGGATCGGCTGGAGGCTGGTCAATCTCCAGAAGAAATCGAATCTGCGTTGCCTGATATGGGGATGGACAACAGCGGCGGAGATGATGAACCGTAAAATGCAATGGCGACCAGTGGTCGCCATTTTTATAGTGTCAGAATAATGGGTTCGTTCTTGGTCACAATAATCGTATGTTCAAATTGCGCTGCGATGGCGCTATCAGCCGTTTGCAATGACCAGCCGTCGCGTTGCTGTTTGATGCGGCCCTGACCCGTCGTTAGAAACGGCTCGATCGCAAGCACCAGTCCATCATTTAAAATGCGGCCATCACGCGGGTTATGAAAATTCAAGACCTCGCCCGGCTCTTCATGTAAACCGCGCCCGATGCCGTGACCGGTCAATTCATAGATGAGGTTATAACCGCGCCTCTTCGCTTCCTGCTGGACTGTTTTGCCGATCGCGTTTAGCGGCTGACCGGCCCTTGCGACACGCAACGCTTTTTTCAGTGTGAACTTGGTGGCTTCGATCAACTTGTGGACAGCTGGCGAACGTTTGGAAACCCATAACGATGCGCCTGTATCTGCAAAATAGCCATCAAGTTCAGCCGAAACGTCTATGTGGATCAGGTCACTATCTTTCAAAACATAAGAGCCGGGAATGCCATGTGCGATAACGGGAGAAACGCTGATGCAGGTTGCGCCAGGAAAATTGTAGGTCACTTCGGGCGCAGAATGCGCGCCTTCGGATTCGAGGAAGCCGCGCCCGATCTCGTCCAGCTCGCCGGTCGAAAGTCCGGGACGAACCGCCTGCATCATCTTCCGCAATGTCTCGGCGCAGATGCGTCCAATGGCTTTGAGATATTTGATGTCGTTCTCAGAATCGGCTGTCACGATCTGCCTGCCTTTAATACACGTTCAATAGATTCGCGATGTTCGGCGAAATGTTCGAAAGAATTGCCGCTTACCCAATTTATAAAAGGACCCTTCTCTGGGTCATCAGGAAAACGCGGCTTCATTAAATCATCGAAAGTCATGGTGTTCAGTTTCGCAAGCAGGTCGCCATAAACTCGTTTGAGGTCGGCCAATACATCCCCGGCAGAACGATGTCGATGGCGCTCGAACAGGATTTTATTCATGACGTCGAAATTCCATTCGTCGGCAACTTCACGCGGAATCCCCATGACTTCATAGACAGGCTGCCCGCCAAGATTGTTGTAGATCAAAACCTTCATCCACTCCATCACATGCGCCAGATTATCTTTTGGCGACCAGCCTCCGGCATCCGGCGTAATCATTTGCCTGGGAGAAAGTTTTCCACTCGCTTCCATCAGCGCTGACCATTCAGCATTAATCATTGACAAAAGTTCGGACATATTTTTAGGTGCGGTATCTGCCATCGTCTTACCTTTTTATATCTTTTTCAACCGCTCGGAAATTTCAAGCAGATGTTCCCAGCCGTGTTCCAACATGCGCCGCATACATCTGCGAGCCGACCATATCACCTGGCCGTGCGGGACTAACTGTTTGCGTTCAGCATCGGATAGCACAGCCAGCCGGGAGTTGGCAATATCCCAAAGGCCGGACAAAGTCAAAGGCAAGGAATCCGGCCCTTCTTTCTGCACGGCCTTGAGAGCCTGCGAGAGTCCATCCACATTGCCGACAAGGTATCGCAAATAAACAACATGCGACTCAGCCATGTGCTCGAGGATGTCATAGATCGAGCGGCCTCCGCCTTTTGGTTCGATAAGCATTTGCTCCTGGGTCACATCGCGGATCAATTCCAACAGATCAATTTGCATCCAGGCCAGGCGTTGAAGATTAATGATCTTATTTTGAATCGAAAGCGTTTTGAAGTCGGGAGCGAAACCTGGCGTCGGATCACCGTTACCCAGCCACGCGCCCGTCGTCACATGAACAGCCACAACTGTGTTGATCGCGCCCTCAGGCCGGACTGCTTCGCCATGCGCCTGCAGGAAACGCAGATACGTTCTTATCGCCTCCGGCGTGGACTCCAGAGCGGCTTCCGTTGTTGGACCTTGGGCAATACATCCGAGCAAATCCAGCACATGCACCATGGTCTTCTTATGTTTCGGGCCAGATTCAAGATAGAGCGAATATTTCGTCATGTTTTTTAGCCGCTTATGGCGTAGGCTTCTTTCAACCAGCCGACTAATACCGGGTCAACATCATCGGGCGATGTGAGTTTGACTTCCTGATGAAAGCGGCTGGCAGATACTTGCTCCGATTTGGCAATGCGCACATGGCTGATCGGCGCAGCGGACTTGATGTTCAAGATCAATGCGGTTTTTCTGGTCACCACGCCCGCAAAGGCAGATTTGTTGACCAGATGGATGGATGTATTTTTTGGCTCTTCAACCACTGGCCCAAACTTACGAGACTCGGCCAGAATCCGCTTATAAATGGCTCCTACGAGGGGATCTTTGCCCGCAAAGTGGTCAGAGACGGTGTAATTATCCATTTTAACACCATCCTTTCTTTCCTAGAACAAGTGTACTTCAGATAGTCGGGGACGGCAAGAAAACAAAATGCCCTTCCAGGGATACAAAAGGGCATGGAGGAATATTTCCTATCTTGTTCCAATTCTATTCAAGATTGTTTGACGCA
>JAKBYW010000239.1:0-4452 GCA_021840275.1 Chloroflexota bacterium
CTTCAACAGCAGGATGAATATCAGTTTTGCGGGCAATAACTGGGGTGGGGGGAACGATGTGTGCAACTTTGTCGAAAGCGGCACACTTTCCATCGCATGGACGGGGGACGTCAGTCCCTGCTGGCCGCTCATGCACACGCATACAAGTTACCTGCATGGCAAACCGAAACTTTCAAAGAAGCATGTGATCGGAAACGTTAGGGAAAAAACGATCGAAGAGTTATGGCTCGACCCTGCTTACGTCAGCTATCGCGAGCGTTTGCATAATTTTGTTTTTGCGCCCTGTACCTTCTGCGGCGGCTGTGACCTCTCTGAAACCAACGAAGAGGATTGCCTCGGCAATACCGATTTCCCTGTGTGCGGCGGTTGTCTCTGGGCGCAGGGGATCATTCAATGCCCATGAAATAAAACAAATATCGCTGGCTCGGACACCTGCGACGAATGTAAGTGTGGCGTTGACAATCCGAGCTTTTTTATTTTAATACCGCAATATTTATTGCGCCTGAAGATGATAAAATGTGATTAAGGAGAACTGAATGCAGGTGCGCTTTTATGCAAACATGCGGACTACCATTGGCAAGTCATCGTTGGAGATCAACGACTTGCATGTAGATTCATTTCGCAAGTTAGTGGTCCTGCTGATAGAGATGTATCCTGAAGCGGCGTTTCATTTGTTGGATGAGCGCGGTGAATTGCGGCCAGATGTCCCTGTGTATGTGGATGGGCGGAATCCGCGCTTGATGAAAGAAGGATTTGACGCGCCGTTGCAACCTGATTCCGTTGTCAGTTTTTTCTCGCCCATCTCCAGTGGAAAGATGAATGTGGAGGTTTTGCGCGATTGAAAGGAGCAAATTTTATGAAGGTTAACTTTTTTGCGACCCTGCGCGATATTTCTGGCGAAAAGACCGTCGAGTTTGTCGTGGATCATGGTGTTACGGCACAGGAACTTCTTGATGCCATCATCAAAAAATTCCCAGCCATGAAAAAGGATTTAATAAATGCAGACGGACGCATGTATGGGCATGTCCATTTTTTTATCAATGGGCGCGATGTACAATTTATGGAAGATGAGTTCCAGACAAAAATAATGGCTGATGATACGGTAAATGTTTTCCCCGCGGTGGGCGGTGGGTAACTGCTCGTCATTGCGGGGGCACTAGCCCGAAGCAAGCTCCCAGCCAAGGCGGGAATCGCTTGTTGGGAAGGATACCCTCCTCGCAATGGCGGGAGAAAAAATAAACGCAGGGCGACGTCAGTCACCCTGCGTTTATGATTCTACCTATTGAAACAGAAGCATGTATCCGTTAGGAAAGAGGCGGTTAGATAATCTCCAACTCTTTCAGTTTGGCTTCCGGCACAACGCCGTTGACCCAGCCACGCTTGTCGTAATATTCCACAAGCATGTCATCCAATTCGCAAACCTGGCCCTTGCTACCACCCATCGTGGAGGCTTCCTTCGTGAAGCGCTCGGGCAGGGTGTCACTGCCTTCACGGAAACCGTTCAAATTGTTGTAGTGGCGCTCGAGGTTATAAACGCGCTCGCCGACTTTGAGCAGGTGGCCCGCGTCGCACGGGATGCCCGTCATCGCTTCATACTGTGCTGCGAATGAATCCAGCGATTCTGCGAAGGTCGCGAATTTGCAAACATCCAAACAATCAGTTACGGCGTGAACGTTTTGGAAGATCACGTTCATTTCACCTTTGCCCTTCCACGCAAGTGGATCAGCTACGGTGGATGGACCCAACACGTTGCCGACAACTTCCGCCGCGGGAGTATACCCGCGCAGGTGACAGGCGCCGCGATTGCTGGTAGCGTAACCAAGCCCCATGCCCTTAATACCGCGTGGATCGTAAGCCGGGATGCCCTGACCTTTGCATGTCATGGCGAGTTCGGGATGGCCAAAATGCTTGGCTGTGGCATTTGCGCCATCGGCCATTACATTGCCAATGCCTTCGCGCCTGGCGATCTTGCCAGCCAGTTCAACCATCTTTGCGCCGTCGCCCCAGCTGATTTTGCTATCGCCATTGGTGTAACCCCTTTGGGAGGCTTCCATGTAAATGGAAAGGGGATGGCCGGTCTCGATGGCATCCAAGCCGAAGTCATTGCATGTGTCAATCATCTTCGCTACGACGCGGATGTCGTCGTTACCGCAGTTCGCGCCCATAGACCAGGACGGTTCGTATTCGACCGATTCCATGTGCAGGCCTTTGTAGGGTCCGTCCTTGATTTCCACTTCCTTCTTGCATGCAACCGGGCAGGCGTGACAGGTGGGGTTATCAACAAGGATATTGTCGTTGACGTATTCGCCGCTGATCTTTTCAGCGTGTTCGAACGCAGTGAACTGACTGTTCTTGGCTGGCAAACCACCGATGACATTGGTCATGTTCATCAACACGTTCGTGCCGTAAACGGAGAGTCCGCCCTTGCGCGGGGATGTGACCACGCGCTCGTCCATGATTTCAGCCAATGCCTTTGTGTGCGCGGCTTTCCATTTATCGCGGTCTGCGGCTTTAACCATCTTTTTCACGGCCTTGATCACAATAGCCTTGAGATTCTTCGAGCCGCCAACGCAGCCGGTGCCGCCGCGTCCACTGGCGCGATCGTCTTCGTTGATCCAGCACGCAAACTTGACAAGGTTTTCGCCTGCGGGACCGATTGTTATGACGGTTAAATCTTTTTCACCATATTTCTCTTTGAAATGTTTTATAGTATCGTGAACACCTTTGCCCCATACTTCTTTAGCGTCCAGCAATTCCATCTTGCCATCGTGGATGTAGGCGTAAGTCGGTTTTTTGGCTTTGCCTTTGAATACAAGGCCATCGAAGCCAGCCCAGCGTAATCGGGCGGCAGACCAGCCTCCATGGTGGCTGTCCGTTATGGTTTCGGTCAGAGGCGATTTGGTCACAACTGCCATGCGCCCGCTCATGTTGGCTTCCGAGCCGGTCAGAGGTCCGTTCATGAAACACAGAATATTATCGGGGGAAAGTGGGTCTACCTTTGGGCCGTTGTCGAAGACGAATTTCACACCCAGGCCGCGCCCGCCGATATATTTGCGAGCCGCGTCCTCGGGGATGGGTTTGAATTCGACCTTGCCTGCTGTCAGGTCAACCCATGCGAGATTGTTAGCATAACCGCCAAGATTCATACTGTGTAGCTCCTCTCTTTGGAATAACGAAACAAGCCACCTGTTCTGGATGACCTTTATCAGAGTAGCATTTTGAAAAACGAAAGTCAATATTTAAGTTTTTCCTTAATCGCAATTCAGGGTATTCATTACCCCTGCAGACATTTATTGCTATTTTGCGTTGTTCCAATTCCCACCGTTGAACTCGGTAAAGAACACTTCACGGTCATCTTTCTCTTGGATCGCTTCCCCGGCTTTTTGCGCCATGTCAATAAATTTTCTTGCTTCGACTTTATTGCCATTGACCGCGTGCGCGCGTCCCATGGCCTCGTACGCAAAAGCATAATCGAAGTCTTCCATTTCGATTTTTCCGTTTTCCAATAATTGCATACAACGTTGGGCGTGATACAAAGCCAGCTTGCCTTCGCCCAGAACCGCATAGACGCGTGCCAGAGTCCACTCGCCGCGCTGGTGGCGGACTGCCGTCCCGGCCGCGCGCCAGTGTGCCAGCGAAGCGTGGGCATAATCCAACATGCGCTCATTCTCGTCCGGTGTGCGGACTTTCTTTTCGAGCATTTCCCAGGTCTTGCCATGAAAGTCAATGGCAAAATGAAAATGGGCCTGCGTAAGCGAATAAGTTTTTTCTTCGGTCATCGTGACCTCCTTTGGTTATTGTTAATTATACGGCACTTGTTCATCGGTAGAATTCGGTATATAGTTTATATGAAACGGAGGGATGATGTTTTAAAAACAATTGCTGATTATCGCCGTATTCGCGAACTTTGCCATTACCTTGTTGCATTATAAATGGCTCCTCACACATTCATGTCATATGTTGCTTTTGTAATCTTGGCGTGAGTCCATCTTGAATGCAATGCAGGAAAGCTGTATATTTGATTTACACACGGGAGAAGAAATGGTTGATCAAAATGCCGATTTGACAGTCAGGGAAGTTCTCGAACGCGCCATTCAGATCGAAAAGAGAGTCGCCGATCTGTATGCAATCTTCACGAAGCGATTTTCCCATGTCCCCGGGATGCCCGATTTTTGGAACGATCTGCGCCGGGACGAGATCGGCCACATGGGAGAATTGCGCGTCATCTACGAAGCCTTGCCACAGGAAAAACTTTGTTCTTCCGAAAGCCGCGCAATAAGTGCCAGTGTCAACCGCGCTCTGGCGTCTGTCGAAGGCGAGTGCCTCAGCAAGATTAAAACTTTGGATGACGCCTACCAGATCGCCCATGACCTGGAATTCTCGGAGATCAACGCGATCTTCAAATACCTGACAGTAGACCTGGTTTCACCATCTTCGCATAGTGAGATCATT
>JAKBYW010000240.1:0-4451 GCA_021840275.1 Chloroflexota bacterium
TTTGGAGGATGGACTATGAAATCTCGACCAATTGTTGGATATATATTCTTAGGGCTTGGTTGGCGTTATCTCCAAGATATAAATGCAGGTACTTTAATCCACGGTGATGGATTTGTTCTTTTCAATATAAAAACAGTGCTCCAACGACTTGAAGAATTTAACCTTCAAGTCACTTTACGATCTGCTACAGAACTTTATGAATTACGTGATGAATTTGAAAAACTTCCACTAGAAGCCATTCTTACTGTCGAGCAGGCTGGTAAATTATCGCAAGCAATGAGGGATCTTCAACGTGTAGTGCAGGCTGAAGGAAGCGGCAATTTTTCTTATATTGTTACAGATAAGAGATTGGATATAACTAAGTTATTGGGACATGCTGAAAAGCTATTTGCGCCTAATGTTTTCGAAAAACTTCCGGATGTTGCTAAATATGATTTTTTAGAAGCGGGATATTGTATTGCCTTTGAGAGGTCTACTGCAGGAGCATTTCACTTACTTAGAGGTACTGAGGATGTGTTACGGAGTTTTTATTGTCAAATTATCAAAAGAAATAGAGTAAATCCACTTCTATGGGGGCCAATAGTAAGCGCACTGAGAAAGAGACGCCACTCACCATCTCCCGAATCGCTTAATAACTTAGATAATATCCGTATATCGTTTAGGAACCCTACTCAGCATCCAGAGAAAATTTATGATATTCAAGAAGTACAAGATCTCTTTGCTTTATGTGTTGATGTAGTAAACAGGATGGTCAGAAGCGAAACATGGAATTCAAATAGCTAAATCCCATGCTCATCCATTCCTCCACCCAACTTCTGACCCTTGCAGGCGGCCCGCAACGCGGACACGCGCTTGGCACGCTTGGTATCATTCCAAACGGTGCAATCCTGATCCGCGAAGAAAAGATCGTGGCGGTTGGTCCCACTGATGAACTGCGCGCCTCGTACAAAGATGAGCCAACGCTGGATGCTAGCGGCTGTGTCATCCTGCCCGGCTTCGTTGATCCGCACACGCACCTCATCTGGGCGGGTGACCGCGCCAGCGAGTTCGAGATGAAAATGGCGGGCACGCCTTATCTCGATATTCTGGCGGCAGGCGGCGGAATTATTTCCACTGTCAAACAAACGCGCGCTGCTTCCATTGAAACGTTGATCGCACAGACCCGCTCGCGTTTGCTGCGAATGTTTGCTTGTGGGACAACCACCGCCGAAGCCAAGACTGGTTACGGCCTGCAAACCGCCACCGAACTGCGTCTGCTCAAAGCCCTGCTGGCCCTCGACGATGAAAGTCCGCTCGATCTCGCCATCACCTTTCTCGGCGCGCACGCCATCGCGCCTGAATTCAAAGACGACCCGCAAGGTTACACTGATCTTGTTTGCGACACGATGCTTCCGACTGTTCACGATTGGTGGCAGACTCATGCTCCGCGCCTGCCTTTGCCTTTTGTGGACGTCTTCTGCGAGAACAAAGCCTTTACTTTGGAACAATCGCGTCAGGTCCTGACCACAGCCGCGGGGCTGGGATTCCCGCTCAAGATCCACGCTGATGAATTCGACAATCTCGGCGGCGCGTCGCTGGCAGCGGAGTTGGGCGCGGCCTCGGCAGATCATCTCGTCAAAACATCTGACGCGGATATTGCTGCGCTGGCCAAATCGGATACGGTCGCGGTCTCGCTTCCCTGCACGCCGTTCGGACTCGCCGAGCGCGATTACACGCCTGCCAAAAAAATCATCGCCGCAGACGGATATTTTGCCCTCGCCACCGACTGCAACCCCGGCACTACCTGGAACGAGTCGATGCAGTTTGTCATCGCGCTGGCTTGCCGCACGATGGGGCTGACTCCCGCCCAGGCCATTGCCGCCTCCACGATCAATTCTGCGCACGCCATTCGCAGGTCCGATAAGATCGGTTCGCTCGAGGAAGGCAAACAAGCGGACTTATTAATCCTCAATGTCCCGGATTATCGTCACGTTGGTTATCGCTACGGAACCAATCTGGTCAAGCAGGTTGTCAAATGTGGACGAGTTTATTCGGTGGATGTCGGTTATTATCGGACAGCATAACTTTCAGGAGTTGATATGAACATTGACCTAAGCAACCCATTGTCAAATTCCGCCATTCAATGGGCGATCATCATCGTTGCGCTGCTGTTGGTGGTGATCATCGCGAGATACTTCCTTCACATCGTTGCTCACATCGTGCAATTTGTTGTGCACTTCTTCTGGCACGGTTGCGGGACGATATTGTTCATCCTGATTGTGTGGTATCTGCTGCACTACTTCAAATTGATATAACAAAAGCGACAGTCGCCATGGATGGGACTGTCGCTTCTTCTTTTGAATCTTTCGCTTTATTCTGTCTGCCTGCCGAACCACATTCGTCCGAGCAAATTATCCTTGATGAAGAACTGATGGTAAAACGCCGCGCCGACATGCAACACGATCAGAAGGAACAACGCAAGCCAGCTCAAAGCGTGGAAAGCACCGATAAGAAAGCCGCCCTGGCCGCCGTTCAAGAACAGGAACGCGCCGGTGGCAAGAATCGAGAACGTGAAAAAGTACAAAGCAAAATGCGTTAGCTTCCCTACCAAATCAAGAAAACTGTTTCCCGTGCTGGCCCATTCGGGCTGCTTGACGATCCAACGCATGGCAAAGCGGATCAACATCAGCGCCAGAATAATACCGCCGACAAGGGTGTGAAGCCCAAGGTTTCCGCCTCCATCATCCCCGGCAAACAGCACAGCGGCAAACATCAACAAGACCACCGCCCAATGCAGGATCACCGAAATGGGATGATAGCGGCTAGCTTTTGAAACAACTGAATTCGACATCTATTAATTCTCCTTTGCGGAAAGTATAAAGTTCCCAGATGAACACCAAATGACGAGGTCATTTTCCTGTCATAAACCTTTTTCTCATGGCTCTGGTGAAATACTTTTGATACAATAGCCGCCTCTTACAAAACCGGAGGCAACATGCAAATTGATATTATCGGTATCCCCATTGATCTCGGCGCAGACCGGCGCGGTGTGGACATGGGGCCAAGCGCGATCCGATACGCGCGTCTGCAAAAGAAACTTGAAGAGCTTGGATATGATGTGGAAGATCACGGCAACATCGAGGTGCCCATCGCCGAGATGTGCACGATCAACGATCCCAAACTCAAATACATTGATTGCATCGTACCCATGTCGCGGCGCGCGGCAGGCGCGGTTGCCACATCGATTCAGGGCGGACATTTTCCGCTCGTGCTGGGCGGCGATCACAGCCTTTCGCTCGGGTCCATTCGCGGCGCGGCCAAACATAAAAAACTTGGGGTGATCTGGATCGACGCGCACGCAGATTTCAACACCGGGAAAACAACTCCATCCGGAAACATTCACGGGATGCCGCTGGCCGCGTTGTGCGGGATGGGGGACGCGCGCTTAACCCAATTGTGGGACGAGCCGCTTCCAGTCGTGGACCCGAAGCGGGTGGCCGTTATCGGAGCGCGCGATCTCGACCCGGGCGAAAAGTCCAACCTGCGCGAAGCCGGCGTCATGGTCATGGGCATGGAACAGATCGACCGTCTTGGCATGACCTCCGCGCTGGAAAAGGCCATCGAACGAGTCAGCCGCGACGTGGACGGTGTCTATCTTTCGTTCGACATGGACGCCATGGACCCGCGGCATGCTCCCGGCGTCGGTACGCCTGTGCCCGCCGGGTTGACCCAGCGCGAAGTTCACATGGCCTGCGAGATGATCGCCGAGACAAAAAATTTGATCGGCATGGATATCGTGGAAGTCAACCCCATCCTGGATATTCAAAACCAGACCGGTGAATTGGCGGTTGAATTTGTTTTGTCCGCTTTGGGCAAACGCATTTGGAATGGTGATTAAAATCTGCCTATAAAAAAGAATGGGGTAGAATAGAAGTATGAACGCTGCTCAAGGTCCCCTGCTAATTGTCGAGGATATTTCGACCATCACAAAGGGCATCAATCCGACGACGAGGCCGGTTATCAAGGAATGGGAATTTCTCAAAAGTTACCGCGGGCGCATTGAAATTAAGCCCGGGCAGAGTAGCACACAGATTTCGCCTGCCGAGCGTCTGCTTGAAACCCTGCCTGCCGATCAAAAACCGGGTTTTGTGGCCATGCTGAAACACTCCGTTCTTGACCGTGAAAATATCCGTGCCGAGCTTGACCGCGTGCGCGGATTTTTCAGAAATTCTGACCCACCCGCATAAACATGACATATCCAACACTCCCAGAACTGGAGCGCCTGGCAAAAGATGCAGGTGCGATCCTGCGCGAAGGCTACAGCAAGGAACATCAAATTTCCTATAAAGGCGTGATCGACCTCGTGACCGAGATCGATCACGCCTCCGAAGAATTTTTGCTTGGCGAGATCAATAAACGCTGGCCTGGCAGTACCATCATGGCCGAAGAGAGCGGCGTGACCAAGGGCGACG
>JAKBYW010000241.1:0-4447 GCA_021840275.1 Chloroflexota bacterium
TTCTGTTTGGGTCATTCTTTTCGTAAGCAGTATTTTGTTGTGGAATAAAATCAGAGCTGTCCAATATGCCGTGCTTTTATTACTGGTTGGGATTTTTGGCGCGGCGGCTATTTTTGTTTTGGCAGCTTTGCTGCGCCAAAGATTTGTGGCGCTGATCAAAACTATTTCGAGTTGGATCAAACTTGATCGTTTGTCCATTGTCCAGCGTGGCGTGGATTTCCTCGAACTGTTTGCCGAGCAGGATAGCCGATTTGTTTTGCACACTCTTTTCACCGGCCTGATTTATTCGTTGGTTTACATGATCGTTACCTTGTTCTGGTTTTATGCCAACATCCGCGCCTATTCGCTGGATTTTCCATTTACGGTGGTAACTTTCGTCAATGCGTTCATGCAATTGATCTCCTGGGTTCCCATTCAGGTTTTCGGTGGGCTTGGCGTGTCCGAGACCTCGCTGGTATATTTGTTCGGAATCTTTGGTCTGCCGACCGCCCAAATCGCCGCGATGGGAATTGGCTTACGTGTTATCTTGTATGTATTCACGCTGATCGTACTTTTATACCTGCCGTTGAGCATATTGTTTGGTCGTCAATATCGTTCGCTTCATGATCCTTCCAGGAAAAAATGATAAATCCTACTAATACAAAATCATCTTTTCGTCAGCTTTGGTTGGCTGGTGTTGTTGTAGCTTGTATCTTTGCAGGTTTCGAGATCCGCAGCTTCTTTCTGGCCAGCCAGGATTGGGCGGCTCTGCTTACTCTTTCCGGCAGGATCACAGTTGCGATCTACGTTCTCCTGCTGCTCTTGGGCGTGGCGGGACTTATTCTCACCCCTGAACCGTCGAATCAATTGTCGGCGCTGATTGAGCACCTGGGCTTATTGCGCTGGGCCGCAATTGTTGGTTTGTTTCTGTCCATCGTTTGGTTCTATCTTTATTCGATCTGGCAGACCGTCTGGCCTGGTCCATGGACTCAGCTTTTACTGGCGGCCGGTCTGGTGTCATGGATTGCCCGTCTTGCCGCGCCGCGGCGGAACTCAGGCTTTGGCTTAGGCGAATTAATGCTGGCGCTCAGTTTGTTCCTGTACCCGCGCATTGTGTTGGAAGTTCGGCTTATAACCACAATGGCGGTTGTATATCGAGCCATAACAGTTCTTGGTTTAGCCTTCATCCTCTTATTGACGTTCATTCTTTACAATTCATTGAGGCAAAGAATTAGCGGCGCAATCCTCGCGGCGCGGTCGCGCCTTGGTCGCTGGCGTTTTATTTTGATCGCGATCTTTATCGCGTCTCCTTTGATTTTGCGTTTCATTATGGGACTCGATGGATATCAACTTTACACTAATATTCGCTTCGGCGTTTTGTTGATTATTTTCTGGCTGATCGTTTTTCTACTCGGCAGTCAACCAGGACGCTTGATAGCTGGTACTGATCTTTTGGTGGGCGCTCTTGCTCTGGCGGTTGGTTTTAGTATTACCAACTATTTCCTGGAAGTCGTTAATTATCCGTTTTCTCTTACCTGGTCTGAAGGGAATCGCTTTTATGACTACTCGCTGGTATTCGGCCAAAGCCTTTATCAGTATAAGGGCGTGATTGTCAACCCATATAGTACCCCGGGACGTTACGGCCTTTGGGGAGTTATGTTCCTGTTCCCCAATCTGCCGATTTGGATTCATCGTTTCTGGGATGCGTCAATCCGAACTCTTTCGCCGGTGTTGCTGGGCTGGACAGTAAGCCGTCTGATTGAACAAAAAACAGTCCGCCTGATTTTCTTCCTGTGGGCGACTCTATTTTTCCTGGTTCAATCTCCCGTCCATCCGCCTTTTTTACTTGCGTTGATCATCGCGCTGGTCTTTGGGTTTGATTCGGCCTGGTGGGTTCGCGCTCTTTCTCTATTTGCTGCCAGTTTCTATGCGGGACTTAGCCGTTGGACCTGGGTCGTAGCCCCGGCCTCATGGGGATTGCTAATAGATTTATTGGTGTTTTATCCGAAACGGAACGGTTCCTTCTGGCAAAAACTAAAACCGACTTTCATGATTCTTGTGGCGGGCTTACTGCCTGGTGCGATAATTAATCTGGGCACTCTTACAAAACTTTCTGCGGGGCAGAGTGTCATCTCAAATCAGCCCCTGCTTTGGTATCGTCTTCTGCCCAACCCCACCTATCAACTTGGCGTAGGTCCCGCGACTCTTCTGACAACCGGGCCTTTGCTGATAATCATTGCATGGTGGTTCATATCCAAACGCTGGCAGGCAGATTGGCTGCAAAAATTGGCCGTCTTCGGCGCATTGGCTGGATTTCTTATCGCCGGTCTGATCATCAGCGCAAAGATTGGCGGAGGCGGCGATCTCCACAATTTGGATATGTACCTCGCGGTTCTCATTTTGATCACCACTCTTGGACTCATGATGTTATTGCGCCACGATCAGTTGCAGCCGGGAAAATGGCCGTTGGGGATTCAAGCCATGCTGTGCATTCTCTTGATTGTGCCCGCGATCTCGTTTACGCCGTTTTCATCCTATGCGGATAACTCATCAACGAGAAACCTGCCAACTCCTGCAAAAATTTCCCAGACCCTTGATACGATTCGAACTGAAGTTGCGCGTGCGGCATCCAATGGGGAGGTCCTCTTCATGGATCAGCGCCAACTGGTTGCATTCGGTTACATAAATCCGGTTCCGTTCGTGCCTGAATACGAAAAGAAATATATGATGGATCAGGCCATGGGCAGCAATTCCAGCTACTTTAAACAATACTATCAGGACCTTGCTCGTCATCGCTTCAGCCTGATCATCACAGAGCCTCTTAGACTGAAACTACAAGGCGCGGAGGGCGCGCCGTTTTCAGAAGAAAATGATGCGTGGGTACGCTGGGTCTCAAGGCCAACTCTCTGCTTCTATAAACCGATCTTTACCGATCTGCAAAATAATGTTCAGTTGCTGGTGCCTCAATCGAACATTGATGCGTGTTCCAAATATTTGGCCGGAGAGTAAACTTGAATTTGCCTTATCTGCTGCCTCGCGTGGTCCGACATTTTTTACCCGAACGTCTCACGCGTTTTCTTTTGCTTCGCTCGTTCATCATCCGTCCCGGACTTGAAACTACTGATCCGCAGGCTGCTGTCAGCCGCTATGTGGATTTATTAAACGGCCGCCGCCAATCGTTCGAGGGGAAGCGGGTGCTTGTCTTCGGTTATGGCGGACGATTTGATATCGGCATTGGTCTGCTCGAATCCGGCGCGGGACATGTTGTGCTGTTTGAAAAATTTGCTCCGCCGGATGACGCGCACAACGCCGCGCTTCTCGAAAAATATCCGGCGCATCTTTTTCTGGACGAAGGCTGGCCTCGCCCGCGCCCCGAGCGGATGACTCTGCTTCAGGCCGACATCCGCGACGTGCTCGTTGCCGATAATTTTCCGCCGTTCGATGTCGTGGTCAGCAGTTCGGTTTACGAGCATCTCGACGATGTGGACGGCATCACGCGCGCCCTCGCTTCGCTGACCAAACCTGACGGCATTCAAATCCACTTCATTGATCTGCGCGATCATTTTTTCAAATATCCGTTTGAAATGTTATCCTACTCCGAAAAGGTTTGGTTCGGCTGGCTCAACCCCACCAGCCATCACAACCGTTTTCGCTTGTGGGATTATCGCCGTGCCTTTGAAAAATATTTTGAAAACGTTGAGATCGGGATTCTTGAACGTGACGAAATTGCTTTTGCGAAAGCCCGCCCGCGCATTCGCCCTGAATTTATCAGCGGAAATATTCGGGACGATAGCGTGACATTGATCCGCGTGCTTGCATCCAGGCCGCGTAATAAATGAACCTTGGATTTCACTGCTATGACGTTTATATATTCGGGTATTAAGATTGCATAACCTCAATGTCGAAACTACTGTCTCCTTTCTTTAGTAAAGGCCGCCTTAATTTTGCACTGCTAATTGTCTTCATCGTGATCAACGGGTTGGTGCTGGTCAACGCAACTTTGCATGATCCAACCATTGAGTACGATGCGAGCGATCACTTGACGATCATTAAATATTTGGCGCGTAACGCTGAGTGGCCGACCGCTGCGCAGACGAACGAATTTTTCTCCCCGCCGCTTCCTTATCTGCTCCCGGCGTTTGTCCTGCGTCTGCACCTGGTTGGCGCGACAGGCGCAGCCAAGTTTGCACAGTTGATCAATGTCAGTCTTTCACTCCTGCTTACTTTTTTCCTACTCAAACTCTGTGACCAATTGGATGATGACAACACCTGGCTCAAATTCACAGCATTGGCATTGCTTGGCATCCTGCCCGTTTATTATCGGACATTTGCATTTGTGCGCGGCGAACCTTATGTCGCAACGTTTGCTGTGCTGTCCACATACCAAGCCTTGCGCCTGTTCTCGGCTCAGAAAAAACTTGTCCATGCCCTGATACTTGGGGTTGAGCTTGGCTTGCTGATCCTTTCG
>JAKBYW010000242.1:0-4444 GCA_021840275.1 Chloroflexota bacterium
ATTATTGATGGCATTATATAGAGTTGGCACACCAGGGAAAATGGTCGGGTGATATTTGTTGATGTTTTCCAGCACATCAGGAATATCCCTGGCATTAGGGATCATCACCATGCTGGCTCCGGATGCCAGGGCAAAGTGCATACCTGCCACCATGCCATAAACATGGAAGAGTGGAATGGCCATCAGCACCACTTCCTTGCCATCCTCTGCTGTGAGAATCCATGCCTTCATTTGCATTGTATTGGCCACCACGTTGCGGTGCGTTGCCACCGCTGCCTTCGAGACGCCGGTTGTCCCGCCGGAGTATTGGAACAGGGCTGTGTCATCCGGCCCAATGTCCAGTTTGGGGCGCTGACTGGGCTGGTATTTCGCCAGCAGATCTTTCATCCAGACATCGCCCTCGGCCAGTCCGCCCTCGATGCTGAATCCGCCTTTCTTCTCTTTTGCCAATGTGAACAACACGCGCAGAACGGACGGCAGTGCTTCTTTTATATTGGTGACGATCAATTTCTTGATCTTGGTTTTTGGCTGCGCGGCCTTGATCGTTTTATAGAAGTTGGTCATCACGAACATGATCTCGATGCCCGCGTCGCTGGCCTGATGCTCGATCTCAGTGGGTGTGTAAAGCGGATTAGTAGCAACTACCACGCCGCCCGCCTTGAGAATGCCGAAATAAGTCATCACGAATTGCGGCGTATTCGGCATGAAGATTCCCACACGATCGCCTTTTTTGACGCCCATATCCGCCAGGGCTGCCGCGATGCGATCAGACCCCTCGTTCATTTCCTTGTACGTAATGACCGCACCTTTAAAGATCGTGCAGGCGTGATCGGGATATTTGCGGGCCGACTCTTCGAGAAAGTGATGGAGCGGCTGTTTCGGGTATTCAATGGTCGATGGAACACCTTTGTCGTAATGTGCGAGCCACGGACGGTTGGTCATGGTGCATCCTCCTTCGGAAAGATAATAAAAGTATATGCCCGAAAAAATCAAAAGTCAATCAATTCACGGATATATTCCTGAATCTCCCTTGTCGTTTTATCGTGAACTCTGAACCATTTGATCTCTGGATCAGACTCTTTGAACCAGTTGCCCTGTCTGCGGACGAAGACTCTCGTTGCGCGTCTGATCTCGACTTTGGCCTGCTCCTCGTTTAATTCACCTTGGACCACCCGCACACATTCCCGATACCCGATGGCTGATATGGTTGGCAGTGTGGGCGAATATCCTTTTGCGAGCAAACCTTTGACCTCATCCACAAATCCTGCTTCGAACATGGCTTCGATGCGCGCGTCGACTCTGGCATAAAGTTCCTCGCGCGGACGCGTCAACCCGATGGTGATGAGATGATACGGCGAATCGCTTTTGCTGCGTTGCTCAGAGAATTTTCTGCCTGTGGTGAGGACCACTTCCAGCGCGCGGATGGTCCGACGAAAATTGCGCGCGTCAATTTTTTCAGCGGCTTCAGGGTCGAGCGACTTCAATTTTTTATGAAGCCAATCGATTCCTTTTTCATCTTTTAATTTCTCCAACTCGCTTCGCAATTTTTCGTCTGGCTCAACTTCCGGCGGCGTCCAGCCTTGCGCCACCGCGCGGACGTATTGCCCCGTGCCGCCGACCAGCAATGGAAGTCTGCCGCGCGCCTGAATATCTGCGAGGGTCTCCGTCGCCATTTTTTGGAAGACAGCCAGCGATAAAATCTCATCGGGATTTGCAATGTCAATTAAATGATGTGGAACACGTGCCTGCTCTGCGCGTGTTGGTTTGGCCGTGCCGATGTCCATGCCGCGATAGAAGAGACGCGAATCTGCCGAGACGATCTCGCCGTTGATTCTTTCGGCGAGTTGAATGGCGATCTCGGTTTTGCCCACAGCCGTCGGGCCAACCAATAAAATTAGATGCGGTTTTGACATTCGGGATTCTCTTTGTCTTTTGCCCATTGAAACGGATTCAATTGAATATACTTGAAAATTCGTTCGTGATCGGTCGGATTACGGATGACATGCTCATAATAATTGCGTTGCCAAACCGACGTGCCACGCATTAAACGTATTTCATTGATTTTATACGTCCCGCCGATTTGTACGCGCGGATAATTGCGCCGAGAGAACCCGCGATCACGCGTGGCGCATTTGTAGGGGCGGAGCGTCGCTCCGCCCCTACCTCATTAACGTCATTTTCTTCGATCCAAATTATTCCATGAACGTGATTCGGCATGACCACAAATTCATCTTCCCATAATTTCACGTTTGTTCGTAATTTTGCTGTTTTGAGCCATTCGGCCCGAGCGACATCCCCGAATTGCGATAATTTCATTTCATCGTCTGCAATTTTTTCAAATAAACATTCGCGCCCTTGTGTCACAATTGTTACAAAATACGCGTCTGCCTGGCCGTAATCATATTCTTTCAATCGAATCGAATGACGATGTTTAATCTGTGAATCGAATTTCATATTGCATTCTCAAAATGGACAATCTTTGGCTTTCCGTTTACTTCTTCCACTGCAATCACATCGATCTGCCAATGATCAATTTCATTCTGCTGGGCGTAATGTTCGGCAGCGGCGAGCATGTGTTCCTGTTTGCGCGGGGTGATGGATATTTCAGGCAAGCCCATTGTATTAGATGTTCTGGTTTTGACTTCAATGAAGATGGTGACGTCGCCTTGCTGTGCGACGATGTCAATCTCGCCATATGGCGTGCGGACGTTGCGCGCGATGATCTCGTAACCTTTTGAAACTAGAAAGTCCGCGGCGGCTTGCTCGCCCCATTTGCCGATGCTCTGGTTGTGAGTCATTCCAGGAATTTCTCCAGCAAGCCGCGCAGACGAACGTCCCAGCGTTCCTTGATGGGGCGCGAGGCGTAAACCAAACGTTCATAATGTTCGAGCATGGTGCGCGTCGTCCGCTGGATGGCATAACGGGTCGAGGCCTGGCGCGCCGCCTCGCCCATTTGCCTGCGCAGGCCTGCGTCCAGACAAAGACGCGTGAGTTTGGCGGTAAATGCCGAAAGGTCTTCCGCCGCGAGAAATCCGGTTTTGCCGTCTTCAATCGTGTCGCTGACTCCGGGCGAATGGATTCCCAGAACAGGCAATCCCGTGCCCATGGCTTCGATCACCGAAAGCGGATGGACTTCTGTAACCGAGGCTGTCACGAAGGCATCGCACATGGCGAGATAGGCAGGCAATTCATCGTACGTGACCATGCCTGTAAAGCGTACGCGGTCTTTGAGATTCAACTCCGCGGCCAACTGCTGGATCTCGGCTTCGAATTGTTTTTGTCCGCCGCCGAGGATCATGAGATAAACGTTGTCGAGTGCATGCGCCACACCTGCAAAGGATTGCAGCAGGAAAGCCAGATTTTTTTCGGGCGCCAGGCGGCCTGCATAAACCAGCAGAACGTCGCTGTCTTTGAAACCAAATTCGGTGCGCGCTAAAGGTTCGGCCTGATAATAATGTTGGAGGTCGACGCCATTCGGCACGATGGCGATGGGACTCTCCACGCCCATCCCGCGCAAAATATTTGCCATGCCTGTCGAGGGCGAGACGACCAGGCTGACCGCTTCGCAAAATGGCGGCATGTAGGCCTGCAATAATCCGTCACTGAGTTCTTCCGGAAGCAGGGGCATGTAGGCCTGCGCGTATAGGTCGTAGCGAGTGTGGTTGGTAAAGACCGTGGGGATGCGCAATGGATGGCTGTAACGCAGGCCGAGACGTCCGCTTAAAAATGGATGATGAATGTGAATAACATCCATCGTTTGAAGCAGTTTCTTGGCTGTGATACTATAACGGAATGATAGATAATAGCCGGTGTCCACCAGCGGCAGTCCGGGAGAACGGATGACGCGTTGTTCGTCATCGTGATAATCCTGATCGCCAAAAGTGAAGACGAACACATCGTGTCCCGCCTTTTCGAGATAACGTTTGTTCAGGTCGATATAATTTGTGATGCCGCTGACGTGAGGCTTGTAGACATCCGCCATCATTCCGATTCGCATGGAAGTATCGTACAGGAAAGATGGCATGCTTGTCAAGATTAAAGCGCCTGGTGATTACCCACAAGTCCGCATACGTCATTCAAAGCCTCAAAGCCAGAGCATTTTGCCGCGAATTTCACTAATTCACACGGATTTTTAAAACCAATTCGCGAAAATTCGTGGAATTCGCGGCTGAGGTTTTGCTTTCTTCCCTGGAATTGGCGGGCGTAAAAGATGTGGGTAATCACCAGGGATCATGTCATTGCGAGGAGGCCGTAGGCCGACGTGGCAATCTCGCTTCCGCAGGGATTGTTTCGGGCTTTCAGCCCTCGCAATGACACAGGGAATAAGGACAATCGTCACTAGGAGCGCAAAAAGTGCGGATGATATAATCCGCCAGACAAATTTTGCAAGGAGAAAAACATGGCATACACAAACGTCAAAGTCCCGGCAGGCGGGGCAAAGATC
>JAKBYW010000243.1:0-4442 GCA_021840275.1 Chloroflexota bacterium
CTCTTAAACCCCAACGCCGGTAAACCAACCGGACGCAAAGCCGCTTCGCATCGCGCGACGCCGAGGGCGGCTTCACATCCCTCCGCCGAATCCTAAGCTGACAAGGTCTGCACTATGACAATGGACCTGCTCCACGCACCAATCGCTACCTCCCAGCCACTATTTTGACTTTCGGATATCTCACGGCTGCAAGCTCACGGTAACCAGCACGGGTGTCATGGCGATGCTGAACGATTCAACGCGTTCTGCCATGGAAGTCCATGATGCGCGGCTGTACATGCCTACCAGGCTGGCCGACCACTTCGAGTCGACGCGCATGATGAAGTCGCATGTTTACGCAGTTTGCATGGCGCGCCGCGAAGATTTTGGTCCATAGGCATTAGTGCGCGGCGGCTATACCAGCGTAGTTGAATACCCAATCCGCCTGACGACGCAAATGTTCGAGATCGAAGGCGTAATGGAATTGCCGGGATGTTTTGATTTCACAAACCTGATGACGGAAGGCTCACGCGAGTTCATTCCAATCTTCACTGCTACACTGACCGCCATCTTGATTCCAAATCTACGCGTGCAAGCGCGTGCATGCTGGTCAATCGCCGCCAAATTGATCTGATTGCCATGCTCAATCAACAAGTTAAACCGGAAAGCTAATCGAGAAATCGCTTGACCTTACAGAGGTGGGATGATAAAATCCGCCCGCTTCTAAGAACGCCCCCATCGTCTAGAGGCCCAGGACGCAACCCTTTCAAGGTTAAGACCGGAGTTCGAATCTCCGTGGGGGCACAGCGAAGACCACCTGAAATTGGTGGCCTTTTTTTTAAACTTGAGACTTCAAATCTTCGTGAAGCACAAACAAACCCGCTAGTTTTTGGTGGGTCTGTTTTTTCTGTTTGGCAAACTGTATGGAATCAGCAATAAAAATCCGACTGCAACAACGATCTGACCTATTAAAACACCGGTCGCCTGCCAGGGGCCAAAATATGGAACTTGAGGCGGAGGCTGTGAACCCATTCCAAACACATCCGCCATTCCGGCAAAGACAGCGATAACATAGCCGGTGCTGACCAATCGCAGGCCAATATCAGCCGCGATGGTGCGATGCGCCCCTTTCCATAAAGCCAATAGACTGATATAGCCGCCGAGGCAAATAATCGCAAGCCCTACCAGAAACACCGAAATTTGAACAAAGCCAACCACCGGACTACGATCCCAGCCAAACCAGCCGGGTTTGGCTCCAACTGTGAAAACAAAAAGCCCGATGAATGTGGTCGCCAAACCCACTCGAATGCGAATCGGGGATGGTTTGGCAGGCAAGGGCTGTGTGTTTGCAGATAAAGAAGCAGAGTGGTCGTTCATATTGCTCATGTTACTCATATTGATTATAACGGCAGACTCTTTTGTAAGAAGGTCAACCAATTCCCACTTAGAATATTTGCAGCATTGGTTTCAGAATAGCCGCGCGCGACCAGGAGGGGAACCAGTTCCTGGAGATCCGCAATCGTATCAATTTCAGGCGGAACGGATTGCAAACCAAAGCCGCCGTCGAAATCGGAGCCGATACCGGCGTGAGACGCGTCACCTGCCAACTGGCAAACATGGTCAATGTGCGCTGCAACAACATCCAACGGGACCTCTTCGCGACGCGAACCGCCCTGCCGCTTCCAGCCTGTCTTGAGAAATGTATTGAACGGGACTGCGCCAATCACGCCGCCGCGCTCAATGATTTTTCGCAATGTATGGTCGGAGAAGTGACGGTTGGATGAAAACCCGGGCAGGAGCGCCAGACAATTGACATGCGTGGCAATAATCGGGCCTGCGTAGAAATCGAGCGCTTCGAGTGCGGCTTGTTCATCCATGTGGCTGAGATCGAGCGTGAAGTTGAAATCCGCCATCGCTTTCAGCAGGCGGCGACCGTCTTCAGTTAGTGGGCCGGGTTCTCTTGTGCCGCCCGCGTAACGCGTCCCGGCCCAGGCGAGGCCGATCACACGCAATCCCAACTCATACCATTCAGCAAGTTCGTCAGGGTTTCGAATGCCGTCAGCGCCTTCCATCAATGGGACAAGACCAACCGGATGACCGTCTGTTGATGAAGTTTGCCATTCAGCCAGATGGTTTCGTAAATCTCTTGTGTTGGAAAGCAGGCGGAAATGATCAGGCTTGGAGTCGGCCAATTGGTGGTAGAGCCGCAACTGGTCCAGGTAGACGCGGTGCGCTTCGTCGTACGATGAATAGCAGACTTTGTCCCAGTCCCCCACTTTGGCGCGGATCGGCGAAGCGAATAAGGTGGAGAAAACAATGGCGACCCGGCCGCGCTGATAATCAGGCCAACCGATCAGGCTATCGCCGTTCTTTTCAGGGATAATCGTATCTTTTTCAATCTGACGCGTTTCGAATGCGGAACGCGTGTAATCGCGCCCGAAGTTGAGCATGTTCCAAGCCAGATCACAATGAGAGTCAATGATCAGAGTCATAATCACGAAAGAGCGCACCCTGGGGTGCGCTCTTGTTATTCGGTTCCCGTTTAGCTACCCGATTCTGCAGAAGGGGTCTCGTCATCGGATGATGAGTGCCCGAACTCCTCGATGAGCTTCCTGTAATCTTTATCGGCATACGCGCCCGAGTCGACTTTGCGCAGGCTGAGGCCGATGCGATGCTGGTCGGCGTCGATGCGAATGATACGCAATGCGCGCACTTCGCCTTCCTTCAAAGCTTCCTTGGGATGTTCGATGCGATGATCGGCGATCTCGGAAATATGAATCAAACCTTCGATATCGCCTTCGAGGCGGGCGAATGCGCCAAACTTGGTTAGGCGGGTAATGACGCCTTCGACCAGCTGGCCGATGGTAAACTTCTCAACACGGGTTTTCCACGGGTCGTCGGCAAGGGCGCGGATCGAAAGTCCGATGCGTTTCTTTTCGCGGTCAATGTTGATAACCTTGACTTTGACTTCCTGCCCGACTTCCAAAACTTCCTTCGGATGCTGGACACGATCCCACGAAATCTCGGAGAGATGGACGAGACCGTCAGCGCCATTGACGTTGACGAATGCGCCGAAGTCAGAGAGGCTGGTCACGCGGCCGGTGTAAGTCTTGCCTACTTCGAGTTCATCAATAACACGCTCTTTGAGCGATTGGCGCGATTCAGTGGATGCGGCACGCTCGGACAGGATCAGGCGGCGGCGTTCGCGATCCACTTCGATAATGCGAACAGTGATCGGCTGTCCGACCATTTTTTGCCAGCGTTGTTCGGGCGTATCGCCGCTGGATTGCGAGCGGCGCGACGCGCTGATTTGCGAGGATGGGATGAAACCGCGCAATCCACCGACCATGGCGATCAAGCCGCCTTTGTTAAAGCCGACGATCTTGCTGTCGTAAACGTTATCTTCTCCGACCATTTTTTCCACGCTCTCCCAGGAGATTTGCTCCTGAGCGCGACGGAAAGAAAGGACGACATTGCCGTTCTCGTCCTCGGGGTTGATAACGTAAACGGGAACTTCCGCTCCAACCTTGAGCGCTTCGCGTTCCTCGGCCGACAATTGTTCGATCTCGCGGCCTGAAATAACGCCTTCGGACTTTGCACCGACGCTGACTAGAATCTGGCTTTGACTAATACTTGCAATGACGCCCTGACGGATTTCCCCGGTCTGGGGCATATCTATGCCGATATCCTCGGTTGCAAGCAAAGATTCCATACTCTGAGTATTCTGGTCTCCCTGCTGGTTTTTATCGCTCCCCTGAGCTGGCAGGGCCTGATTCTGATCCATCACTAGTTGACTCCGGTTAAGAAAAATGTAAGGGGGATTATACAGGCGATTGCAGAACTTGACAACCCTGCCGATCTGGTTTGCCGATCTGGTGCTCCAGAGATTACCCACAAGTCGGAAATATGCCCACTCTGCCGATTCGCTCCAAGCATTTGCCCCTAAAGACCATATTGTAAGAGCTTGCTCTGCCCAAATATGGAGGCAGAAAAGATGTGGGTAATCACCAGGGAATTAAGATTGAGACAGATAGCGGTACATGGTATATTAACATCATGGAAAGAATATTCGAATTTCACATTTCGAGACGGATACGGCAGACATATCACTTCGATAAAACGCTCTTCGCGACAGATGGCCGCCTCACCTTCGCGGACTTTGGGGCGGCGCGCCGTTTCGTTGAACAAATCCACGCTGTCAGCGGGCGCATTGTCCCCGCCTCTGACATTTATGCCATGGGCCTGACGGATGAGATTTTGCATCTCGTTATCCGCAAATATGAGCAGCAAAATCCCGGCGTGATGACGCGCGCTTTGGGCTTTCTGCAATCCACACTCAGCGCACGCTTGGACAAAACCATCGCGAAGTTCACGGACGAATTCCCGCCCAACGTGGTTTATCACAATCAGCAGTCGGTGGACGAATATTTATCTGGCTCCACCGAAAATGTTTCCCACAAACA
>JAKBYW010000244.1:0-4424 GCA_021840275.1 Chloroflexota bacterium
TTCCGATCTCTGACTCAGGCAGAGCAATATCTGGCAAAGCCGATTATCGTCGGCGGGGCTGTGCTTGATCTCAGTTCGGTCGTAGCACAATATAAAAACGCACTTTTAGCTGTGTTCTCATCCACGCCGCAGAATGCCATCCAGTTGATTAGGAATACTTCGCGGAGTACGTTGTGGGGAATCGTCGTGCTCGTCAGCACCTATTTTTTTATGACTGAATGGGAGAATCTTCGCGAGGGCATGATTCGTCTTGCGCCTGAAACCTATCGTCAAGATATTCGCCGACTCTATGCTCAGGTCAGGCAGGTTTGGACGGCTTATCTGCGCGGTCAACTCACGTTGATGCTCATTGTAGCGGTCACGTTTATTATCGTCTGGACGGTCATTGGTTTGCCCGGTTCGCTTTATCTCGGTTTCCTGGCCGGATTGTTCAGCATCGTTCCTGATGTTGGGCCGTTCGTGGCAACCGTGCTGGCTCTGACTGTGGCCCTGCTTGAAGGGTCGAAATGGTTGCCGATCAATAATTTCCTGTTCGGTCTGCTGGTTGTTGTTCTTTATGCTGTTTTGATCAACATCAAAGGTGTCTGGCTGCGCCCTCGAATTCTCGGACGGAGTGTCCACATGCATGAAGCAGTGGTCTTTGTGGCGATTATTGCAGCCGTTATTTTTACCGGCGTACTGGGTGCGTTTATAATCATCCCGGTGCTGGCCTCGCTCGGTGTGATATGGAATTATTTGCATGCGCGGATTCTGGGACTGGTACCGTTTCAAGACGAAAAATACGCATCCTATCCGGACCTCGAAGCGCCTGCCATTACCGATAAAAAAAACAATCCTGTAGCTAAAGCCGCCAAAAAGAGATCAAAATGAAGATCGTTTATTCAATCATCGCTCCCATCTATGACGAGATGGATAACCTGTCCGAACTCCATCGCCGTATCACGGAAGTCATGGATGCAACCGGTCAACCCTGGGAACTCGTCCTCGTCGATGACGGCTCCACCGACGGCTCGACCGAAAAGATCCGCGAACTGGCAAAAGTTGACGCGCATGTCCGCCCTGTGATCTTTGCGCGCAACTTTGGGCATCAGATCGCCATCACCGCCGGTTGGGACTACGCCCGCGGCGACGCGGTCGTCATTATTGACGCCGACCTGCAGGACCCGCCCGAAGTCATTTTGGATCTGGCGGAAAAATGGAAAGAAGGCTATGAAGTAGTCTATGCAGTGCGCGGGGAACGCGAAGGCGAATCATGGTTCAAGAAATTTACAGCCTCCATGTTCTATCGCATCATCTACCGTATCACGGATGTAAAAATTCCGGTCGATACGGGCGACTTCCGCCTTATGGATCGCAAAGTGGTGGATGTGCTCAAGCAAATGCCGGAGCGTCATCGCTTTCCGCGCGGCATGTCGGCCTGGGTGGGTTTCAAGCAGATCGGCGTGGAATACAAGCGCGCCGCCCGCCTCGCAGGCGTGACAAAATATCCGTTCAGTAAAATGCTCAAGCTGGCGTTGAACGCCATTACCAGCTTCTCGTATTTTCCGCTGCAGGTTGCCACATTCTTTGGATTTGTATCGGCAGGCGTTTCCATTCTTGCCATCCCCATCGTCATTTATCTTCGCATGGCTGGCATTCCCCAGTTCACGGGTCAGGCCACCACGCTGATCGCGGTGCTTTTCCTCGGCGGCGTGCAATTGATCTCCCTCGGAATATTGGGCGAATACATTGGCCGTCTGTATGATGAAGCCAAAGGCAGGCCGTTGTATATTGTCCGTGAAGCGCCGAAGGATTAAGTCCGAGGATGTTCGGGCAAAAAATGCTCGAACGTCTTTTTTTATTTCCTTTCCTCATTGCAACAGAACAGAGAGATGTTTATTAAAGTCTCTCTGTTTCGTTGGTATACTTTTTCATCAGGAGAATTCATCATGCCAACCAACTTTGACCGCGTTCCCAATCGCCGCAATCCCAGCCGATCGAACAAATGGAATTATTATCCCAAAGATGTGCTGCCTTTATGGGTGGCGGACATGGACTTCCGCGCGCCCAAACCGATTTTAGATACACTCCACAAAGCACTTGACCACGGTGTGCTGGGCTATGAATTGCCCTCGCTGGCGCTTAAAGAAACCGTCGCGGCGCGCATGGACAGGCTGTATCGTTGGAAGGTCAAGCCTGAATCGGTGGTGGCCGTGACGGGCATCGTCAGCGGCTTTAGCGTTGCGGCGCGCGAATTTTGCACTACCAAAAAAGGCGTTTTGATTCAAACGCCTGTGTACAATGAATTCCACGAAGTAAAAAACAATGTCGGCATTCCCCAACTCGACGCGCCGCTTGTAAAGCATATCACTGGCAACATCCTGAGTTACGAAATTGACTGGGATATTTTCACGAAGCAGGTCAAAAAAGCGGGCATGTTCCTGTTGTGTAATCCGCATAACCCGTTGGGCATTATCTTTTCACGCAAGGATTTGTTGAAGATGGCGGAAATCTGCATCAGGAACAATGTCTTGATTGTTTCAGACGAAATCCATTCCGAGTTATTGCTCGATGAGAATCGCTTCACGCCGATGGCGAAATTGTCTTCTGAAATTGCAAATCATACGATTACCCTGATTGCTCCGTCCAAGACGTTTAATGTGCCGGGGTTGTTTTGCGGGTTCGCGATTATTCCAAATCAACAATTGCGCGAACGATATGAACAGGAAGTCAACCGCCTGCGATTGCACGTCAGCAGTATGGGGTTGTTCGCGGCGCAGACGGCCTTCTCTGGTCAATGTGATGGGTGGTTAAAGGAATTACGCCGCTACCTGACCGCCAACCGCGACTTTCTTGTGGATTATGTCACCGAGAACATGCCGGATGTTCGACTGACCGTTCCCGATGCGACCTATCTTGCATGGCTTGATTTCTCCGAATATAAATTGAAGAAATCCCCCTATGATTTCTTTTTGAAGAATGCCAAGGTGTCCCTGAGTGATGGAAAAATTTTCGGAAAAGGTAGTGAAGATTACGTCCGCTTGAACTTTGGTTGTCCGCGCACTACGCTTGTCGAAGCTTTGGAGAGAATGAGAAAATCACTAAGATAGCGCGGCGGTTTGTCAGCCAAAATTGTTCAAACCAAACTGCCATTTTGACATTTGACGAGCTATTATTTATCAGTCCTGCTAATTGGAAATCTTGGTTCTCTATCTGCCGGTTGTGCGCTATAATTCAAGTTGTCAGACAACCCATTCAGGAGAATTTCAATGACCACTATTGAATTGAGCGTTGATAAATCCCGCCGCAAGAACGCTATCCAGCGCGCCAAGGAGCGCAACATCATCATTCCCACGTATGCTCAAATGAAAGACCCGTCAAAAATTCCTGCGAAAGTGAAGGATGAATTGAAGGGCATCGGTTTGTGGGACATCCATCCGCGCAACCTGTTCCGCATCAACTGGCACAACCAGCCCAGCGCTTCGGGCGGGACGTTTGGCGGGGTCAATTACCTCGAGCTTCCCTCTTCGCTGACGGGTGTTCGGGCGCGCATTGTGGCGTTGGTTGGCAAATGGTTTCCGACCGGCGCGCACAAAGTCGGGGCCGCGTTCAGTTGTCTCGTGCCGCGACTCGTGACCGGTCAGTTTGACCCGACGACGCAAAAGGCGGTCTGGCCGTCCACCGGAAATTACTGCCGCGGCGGCGCGTACGATTCCGCGTTGCTCGGATGCGAATCCATCGCTATTTTGCCCGAGGGCATGTCGCGCGAACGGTTCGAATGGCTGGCAAAGGTCGCGGGTGAAACCATCAAGACGCCTGGCTCTGAATCAAACGTCAAGGAAATTTTTGACAAATGCAAAGAGCTTCGCAACTCCGGCCAGGATTTGATGATCTTCAACCAGTTCGAAGAGTTTGGAAATTATCTGTGGCATTACGAAGTCACAGGCCATGCGATGGAAGAAGCGCTTGGGAAAATGATGAAGCCTGGCGACCGTTTCCGCGGCATGGCGTCTGCCACCGGCTCGGCTGGGACGATTGCCAGCGGCGATTACCTGAAGCAAATTTTTCCCGACAGCAAAATTGTCGCCAGCGAGGCCTTGCAATGTCCGACCCTGCTCGAAAATGGATTCGGTTCACATCGCATTGAGGGCATTGGCGATAAGCATGTGCCGTGGATCCACAACACGAAGAATACCGATATGGTCGTGGCAATTGACGATAACGCGGTGGTTAATATCGCGCGACTTTTCAACGAAGAGGTTGGCCGCGCCTATCTGGCAGGGAAGGGCGTTCCCGAAGCGCTTATATCGAATCTCGACCTGCTTGGTTTCTCTGGAATCTCGAATGTGCTCTCGTGCATCAAGGCTGCCAGGTATTATGAAATGGACGAGAACGACGTGATGATCACCGTTCTCACAGATTCGATGGAACTCTATCGCTCGCGC
>JAKBYW010000245.1:0-4391 GCA_021840275.1 Chloroflexota bacterium
GAGCCTGCCACTTTGGCCGGGCGAGAGGGCGGATAATGCAAGCTTTTATCGGAACAGCTGCTGATTGGAATCATCTTATCGCCCAACTTCCCAATCCACATTTTCTACAAACTTGGGAATGGGTGCAGGTCAAAGAAAAATATGGCTGGACGCCAATGCCATTGGTTTGGGAATCGGGAATCGGAAATCGGGAATCGGTGGGCGCCGCCGCCATGATCTTGAAGCGCGCGATCTCATTTCGCGGCTTGTTCCATGCGAGTGTCTTGTACGCGCCCAAAGGTCCGCTGATGAATTGGGAAGATGAGTCTTTGCGAAATCGAGTCTTGAATGACTTGCAAGCCTTTGCTAAAAAACAGGGCGCGATCTTTTTGAAACTTGACCCGGATGTCGTGCTGGGGACGGGCGTCCCGGCCAGCGAGGAAGATGTCGTCCATAACGGCGGGCAGGTTGTGATGTCCGAGTTGAAGTGGCGCGGCTGGAAATTTTCGTCGGATCAGATTCAATTCCGAAATACGGTCCTGGTTGATCTGTCTGCGTCCGAGGAAGAAATGCTGGCACGCATGAAACAGAAGACGCGCTACAACGTCCGGCTGGCGGAGAAAAAAGGTGTGACCGTGCGCGTCGGTACACAGGCCGATCTGCGGATGCTTTATAAAATGTATGCCGAAACTTCGGTGCGCGATGGATTCGTGATACGCGACGAAGGTTATTACAAAATGGTTTGGGAAACGTTTATGAGTTCGAATGTTGAAAAGTTGGAAAGTTCGCAGGTTCCGACCTTCAAACCTTTAAACCTTCCAACCTGTGAACCAATTATCGCCGAAGTGGACGGCGAGCCAGTGGCCGCAATTTTCGTTTTTTATTTTGCGGGCCGCGCATATTATGTGTACGGTATGTCGAAAAATATTCATCGCGAAAAAATGCCGACCTATCTTTTGCAATGGGAAGCGATGAAGCGCGCAAAAAATCACGGCTGCAAAATATACGATCTGTGGGGCGCACCGGAGATTTTCGGCGAAAGCGATTCGATGTGGGGCGTGTATCGTTTCAAGGAAGGACTTGGCGGGCAGGTCCTCCGCACGCTGGGCGCCTGGGATTATGCGCCGAATTCTTTCTTCTACAAAATGTATGTTGAAGTTATGCCGCGTGTGCTGGATGTGATGCGTTCGCGCGGCAAGGCGCGTACCGAGCAAACCGTGAGAGATTAAACCGCGAAAACGCGAAGCGCGCGAAGTTTTTTGAAACGAAGGAGGATGGATGTCTCAAAATATCGAAGCGGTTGGGAGCGACATAGTTGATTGCGCGATCAAAGTTTATCAAGCTTTGGAGCCGGGGTGCTTGAGTCGGTATATCAGCATTGCTTGAAACATGAATTACAAAAGCGAAATCGGCGCGTCTATACTGAGGTGGCATTGCCCATTGTCTATGATGGGCAGACAATTGACGCTGGTTATCGAATTGACATGCTTATCGATGATCTTGTCATTGTTGAGAACAAGGCAGTTGAAAGCTTGCTACCCATCCATGAAGCGCAGCTGTTCACGTATCTAAAACTCAAAGATTGCCATTTGGGTTTTCTGCTCAATTGGAATGTGAAATTAATGAAGCATGGCATCCGCCGCGTGGTTTATAATCTTTCAGGCCCGACACCATATCCCACAAGAAAAATATGACCAATCTCCCTTCGCGCTCTTCGTTACTTCGCGGTTCAAAAAGGAAAATCCAATGCATCAAATCTCCCGACTCAACTTTGCTCATTTGCCGACACCAATCGAAGAATTGCCGCGTCTTTCCGCGGCATTGGGTGGACCCCGTTTATTGGTCAAGCGCGACGACCAGACCGGACTAGCCTTCGGCGGCAACAAAACCCGCAAGCTGGAATTTCTTGTCGCTGAAGCGCGTGACCAGGGCGCGGACATGCTCATCAGCGCAGGCGCGATGCAATCGAATCATTGCCGTCAGACTGCGGCGGCGGCTGCGAAGTTTGGGCTCAAATGTATTTTGGTTTTGACGGGCCAGAAACCTGAGCAGGCCTCCGCAAATTTTTTACTGGATGGATTATTCGGCGCGCAGATCGTCACCGTCGCTGACCGCGCCGACCGCGACCGAATTTTGAAGGAGACTTTTGACAAAGCCGTTGCCGATGGCAACAAGCCTTATCTTGTGCCGTACGGCGGATCGAGTCCGACCGGCGCGTTGGGCTATGTTTTTGCTGTCGAAGAATTCATGCGCCAGTTACCTTGCGAAGATTCTAAACCTTCGCAAGGTTGTCCTGATTGGATCGTATTCGGCACATCGTCGGGTGGGACGCATGCCGGGCTGGTATTGGGTCAGCGTATGTTTGGGTTCAAAGGCAAGGTGTTGGGAATCAGCATTGATGAAGATGAAAACTGGCTGAAAACCCATGTGTCCGCGTTGGCTTCGGATGCAAGCGAAAAGCTCGGGGCACGGATTGAGTTCACTCTGGCTGACGTGTTGGCAAATGCCGATTACTGCCGCGCCGGTTACGGTGTCCTGACCGAAGCGGAACGCGAAGCCGTCCGCATGTTCGCGCGTAATGAAGGTTTGTTGTTGGACCCGGTTTATACAGGTCGTGCCGCGGCGGGTCTGATCGATTTGATCCGCAAGGGATTCTTCAAAAAGAATGAAACGGTTTTATTCTGGCATACCGGCGGACAGCCCGCGTTGTTTGCTGATAAATATGCAAACTTGGTTTAAAAAAGTTGGGGCGGAGCGCGATCCGCCCCTACCGTTATTCGATACAAGTGCGCGTTAACGACTGACCCGTCCCTTTGTCGCATCCATTTGAGTTGATCTGGTCGCGCAGAACATCATCGTATAACTGCGACATGGTGACGAGGCTGAAACCTTGCCCTGCAAGATAAGGCACAACCTTTGCAGTAATTTCCACATCAAACCTTCCGTGGGGCGGATCTTGGTATGTGTGCATCTGGACGATATCGCCGTTTTGAGTCCGAGTAGCATAGAGCAAGCCTTCATCCACGGTTTCAGCCTCATAGCCGATAGAATATCTTGTGTCAACTAAACCACGTTCACTGCACAAAATCTCAAATGATTTGCTCACGTAGTTACCGGGTGCTTTAGCAAAATGTACTTCAGGCAGAAACCCCAAAACTTGCTGCAATACATTTATCCATTGGTCAAAGTCTGCAAGCATATCATTGGACGACATCATATCGGTATGGTGCATAGTGTGGTAGCCAATCTCATGACCGCTTTGATAAATCCGCTTCCAGATTCCGGGACTCAAAGTTTCGCCAATCAAAATGGCATCGCCAATCGCGAAGAATGTAAGGTGAAAACCTGGATAGGGTGCCACCATTCCCATTAATTGATCCAGAACTTTTGGATGCCAGCAGTCATCAAAGGCTATGGCGACTTTGCGAAAATTGCGGCTTCCGTGATAGAGAATAACCAGCCCATTGCTTACTATAGCTGGGAGATCGAAGCGCGAGAAGGCACTGGCCGCGAGAGCAAGGCCGCTTAGTTTTAGAAAATCGCGTCGCGAGAATAAGCTCATGGATTAATTTAACCACAGATTGTTTTGCGAGAGTGCTTGCGGTGACATCTATAATTTAATTCTAACATCAACTGCCAGCGCGCCTTTGGTCAAAGCGCGCAGCGGGTTGATTTCTATTTCAGATATTTCGGGATGTTCATGCGCGAGCCAGGATAATTTAATTAAGATGTCTTGCACTGCGGACTTATCCGCCGCCGGGATGTTCCTGAACCCGTCGAGCTTTTTCCCCGCCCAGGTCTTGTGCATCATTTCCTGCGCCTCGAGCGGACTCAACGGCCCGAGGGCGAATGCCACATCCTTGAGTCCCTCCGCTTCGACTCCGCCCGAACCGAACATGACCAGCGGCCCAAAAGTCGCATCGCGCACCACGCCAACGATGACTTCCTGTCCATCCGGAATTTGTCGCTGGATGTGAACGCCGTCAATTTTGGCGTTCGGTTTTGCGGCCTTGGCGCGTTCAAGAAGGAGCGTGTAGCCATGATGGACGTCTGCTTCTGTTTTGATGTTCAATAAAACGCCGCCGATATCTGACTTGTGCAAAATATCCGGCGATGCGATTTTCATCACAACGGGGAATCCAAGTTCAGTTGCGATCATCGTGGCTTCGTTTTCGTTGCGCGCAAGTTTGATCGGCGCGGCTGGGATACCATAGGCAGACATAAGTTTGTCGGCACTTGGGTTTTGTGGAGGATGGTTAATGGAGAATGGCCTTTCCCTCTGTGTACCTTCGTGTTTAATAAAATCCGCACGGCGAGCAAGAATTCCCAACGCAGACGCGGCACGTTCAGGGAATGTATAAGTTGCGACTCTTGCAAGATTGAATCGTTCAAATGCGCTTGCCGTTAATTCT
>JAKBYW010000246.1:0-4375 GCA_021840275.1 Chloroflexota bacterium
GTCAGCAAAGCCGAAGGACGGATGGTAAATCTTGCAACGGTCGCGCCAAGCGAACGCGCCAAAGAACTTGCCATCCAAACCGAAAAAGACTCGCGCGTGGTTGAATTGATGTTACAGGAAAGTAACGAAGTCTTGCGCGTGCGCGTTGGAACAATCATCGTCGAGCACAAACTTGGATTTGTATGCGCCAACGCTGGCATCGACCATTCAAATGTGGCGGGAGTCGGCAACGGGAAAGAAGAATACGTTTTGCTTCTGCCTGAAAATCCTGATCGATCCGCAAAAAATATTCGAGACGAAATAGAAAAATCTACTGGCAAGGAAATTGGCGTGATGATCATCGACTCACACGGCCGCGCCTGGCGCATTGGGACAGAAGGAGTTTGTATTGGGCTTAGTGGAATTCCTGCCGTCATTGATGAACGCGGCTGGAAGGATCTATTCGGCTACACCCTGCGCGTCACACAAGTCGGCGTGGCGGATGAACTCGCCGCGGCGGCATCGCTCGTCATGGGACAAGCTGCCGAGGGCACACCTGCCGTCCACGTGCGCGGATTTCCCTATCCACTGTGCGAAGGTTCGCTAAAAGAATTGATCCGTCCGAAAGAGCAGGACCTTTTCAGATAAAAGGAGATTGTCATGAGCGATTATCTGGCAAAGCCAAAATCAGCGCCGCGCGGCGGTGTATTAATTCTTCATGCCTGGTGGGGATTAAATGATTTTTTCAAAAATTTATGTGAGAAGCTGGCATCTGAAGGTTATGTCACTCTTGCGTCAGACCTGTATAACGGTGCAACCGCCAGAACAATCCCCGAAGCAGACAAACTTCGCAAGACAGTAAAACGCGACGCGGCATTAGCGCACATACTTGACTCATTGAAGCAACTCCAATCCGAAGTTCACGGAAAATCCATAGCGACCATTGGCTTTTCGATGGGGGCGTTTTGGTCACTCTGGCTGGCAGAAGAAAAACCAAAAACTATCGCTGCAACCATACTCTTTTATGGATCGCGCGGCGGAGAATATGCATCCACGCGTTCAGCATTCCTCGGCCACTTTGCAGAGACAGATGAATACGTCTCAGACTCCAGCAAAAAGAAATTGGAAAAAGTCCTCAAAGTTGAAGGAAAAGATGTAAGCTTCTTCACATATTCTGACACGCATCATTGGTTCTTTGAAAACGACCGTCCCGAATTCAATCCGCGAGCCGCAGCTTTGGCATGGGAAAGAACAATGGAATTTCTTGGCAAGCGTCTTGGCTGACATAAAATCCACATCAAATACTAATGAAAATCTTACAAGGCTTTGTTACACTCACCATAAACAACCCCGAGGAAAATAATGAAAAATATTCCCGAATCACATCAAGACCTGCTCAAGGACGAGACAAAGGCTTTCGTCTATCTTGCCACCACCATGTCGGATGGGACGCCACAAGTCACGCCGGTCTGGTTCAACACAGACGGCAATTATATTCTCATCAATTCGGCAACGGGACGCTTGAAGGACAAAAATATGCGCAACCGTCCCAGCGTGGCTTTGTGCATTGCGGATCCTAAAAATCCATATCGCTATATACAAATCCGCGGCAAGATCATTGAGTTCACGAATAAAAACGCCGAAGAACACATCGACATCCTCAACATGAAGTATCACGGCAACCCGAATTATCCAGCACATAATCCGGCGCAGCCGCGTGTAATCTATAAAGTCGAACCTCTAAAAGTAGACGCGCACGGATGAATTCCGCGCGCGACTTCCTGCGCTCGCGGCGCTCGATCCGCCGCTTCAAACCGGACCCAATACCAGACTCCGTTATCGAGCGCATTCTCACCACCGCGACCTTTGCGCCATCGGCACACAACCTTCAGCCGTGGAGATTCGTCATCGTCAAAAATCCAGAAGCCAGAACAAAGCTCGGCATTGCGTTGACGACAAAAATGCGGGCCGACATGCAAGCCGAAGGCGCTGACCAGGCCGAAATCGAATCACGTGTCACGCGTTCGATCCGTCGCATCAACGAAGCTCCTTCAATTATTCTTTTGTGTCGCGATACAACAGCAATCCGCGTGGACATGCCTGAAGAAACGATCATGAACATCCAATCCACCGCGCTGGCCGGGATGAATATTTTGCTCGCTGCGCAGGCTGAAGATCTCGGCGCAAATTGGATCTGCTGGCCATTGTATGCAACCCATGAAACACAAAAAGCTTTGGATTTGCCTGAAAGCTGGGAACCGCAGGCAATGCTGATCGTTGGGTTTGCTGATGAACAGCCAAAAGAAAAAGAATTAAAACCACTGAATCAAATTTCAGTTTATTTATGAAAATCACCGCACTGGCTGGTGGAGTCGGTGGAGCGAAACTCGCACACGGACTCGCCCAAATTCTCCCGCCCGAAGACCTGACCGTCATCGTCAACACTGGCGATGATTTCGAGCATCTCGGCCTATATATTTGTCCCGATCTCGATACAGTCTGTTACACGTTAGGCGGACTCGCAAATCCTGAAACCGGCTGGGGTCGCAGCGGCGAAACCTGGCAAACCATTTCAAACATCAAAAAACTTGGCGGGCCAAACTGGTTCAGACTCGGCGACCAGGATTTCGCCACACACATCGAGCGCACGCGGCGATTGAAAGCGGGCGAAACGCTTTCGCAGATCACGCGAGATTTTTGTAAAGCATGGGGAATCAATCACACCATAATCCCGATGAGTAACAACCCCATTAGAACCATTGTAAGCACTGACCAAGGTGAACTTGCATTCCAGGAATATTTCGTCCATCGTCATTGCGAGCCGCGCGTCAAAGGCTTTCGATTCGACGGCGTTGAGGTAGCAAAGTCCGCTCCTGGCGTGGATGAAGCCATTGAGCAGGCCGACGCCATCGTGATTTGTCCGTCCAACCCGTGGGTGAGCATCGCGCCCATTTTAGCGGTACCCGGCATCAGGTCCAGAATTGAAGCGAAGCAAGTTGTGGCAGTATCGCCTATCATTGGCGGACAAGCCGTCAAAGGTCCCGCCGCAAAAATGTTCGACGAACTTGGCATCCGGCCATCTGCATTGGCCGTCGCCGAACAATATCGCGGACTAGTCAGCGGTTTTGTTCTCGACAATATCGATTCGCAACTTGAAGCAGATGTTCGGCGTTTAAACATGCGAGCGCTCATCACGAACACTCTGATGAAAAGTCCAGACGACCGCAAGCGTCTCGCCGAAGATGTGCTAAACTTTGTGGGAAGCAACTCATGACACTTTGGGCAATCGTTCCCGTAAAACCACTGCGACGCGGCAAATCGCGATTGGCAGGCACACTGTCAGATGATGAACGAGCAGATCTCAACCGTCTTTTGCTCGAACGCACTTTAAGAACGTTGACTGACATGAAGGAGGTTGAACAAGTGTTGGTCGTCAGCCGGGACTCATCCGCGCTGGCGCTCGCACGGGACCTGGGAGCGCGCACTGTCCAGGAAGACGGCGCGTCGCATTTGAACACCGCTCTCAAACGCGCAACCGTGGTGGCCCAGGTTTATGCTTCACGCGGTGTGCTCGTCATTCCCGCCGATCTGCCATTGATGACTCGTGAAGATATTTTGACCCTGATCGAAAAAGCAACGGACCCGCCGGTGGTAGTCATCGCTCCCGACCGTCATGAAAAAGGGACGAACGCATTACTGCTCTCACCTGCAAATTTGATCGAGTACGATTTCGGCGAAGACTCTTTTGGACGACATTGTGAGCGCGCAAAGAAAGCCGGCGCGCGTTTGGAAATTGTGAAATTGCCGTCGCTCGCGCTCGATCTTGACTTTCCTGAAGATCTTGATTTGGTTAGAAAGTTGGAAGGTTTAAAAGTTGAAGGTTCTTCGACCATTAAACCTTAGACTTGAAACTTTAAACCGGAGGAAGCATGGCTGAACGCGTTGCTCTCTACCTGCAAGATTCGCACGATCTGCGCGATGGATTGGACTATGTCCGCTACGCAGAAGAGAAAGGTTTCGAAGCCGTCTGGCAAGCCGAGTCACGATTGGTGCGCGACGCGATCGTTCCGATGGCGGCCTATGCCGCAGTGACGACCAGGCTCAAGGTCGGCTCGGGCGTAATCAACAACTGGACACGCAACATCGGTCTGCTGGCCGCCACTTTCCTGACATTGGACGATCTGGCCCCGAACCGTATCATCTGCGGCATCGGCGCATGGTGGGACCCGCTCGCAAAAAATGTGGGCATTGACCGCAAGAAACCGTTGCTCGCCATGCGCGAGACAGTCGAAGTGATGCGCCGCCTGCTGAACATGGAACGCGTCACCTTCCACGGTGAATTCCACCACGTCGACGGTATCGAACTGGATGTAGTCCACGGCCGCCGCGAGCCGCG
>JAKBYW010000247.1:0-4366 GCA_021840275.1 Chloroflexota bacterium
CATTCAAGCGGGCGATTACAAACTCAGTCCGGCCATGTCGATTGTGGACATCGCGCGCAAAATGCAGGATGCGACTCCCGCCGACGTGACCTTTGTGATTCTGCCCGGCTGGCGGATCGAGGAAATCGCCGCCTCACTCCCGACCTCCGGGCTGTACATTACGTCCGAGGCGTTTATCGCCACTGCATTCGCTGCGCATCCCGGCTTCGACTTTTTGGCGGACGCACCTTCGATGGAAGGTTTTCTATACCCCGATACTTACGTCGTCCCGCGCGACGTGACGGTTGACCGTTTCGTCGCGGGACTTGTCCGCAATTTCAGTTTGCATCTAACGAGTGCTCTGCGCGAGGGCTTTAGCCGTCAGGGGCTGACCATTTATCAGGCTGTGATACTCGCCTCCATTGTCCAGCGCGAAGCGGTGCATGATGAAGAAGCGCCAACGATTGCATCCGTCTATCTCAATCGTCTCAAGATCAAAATGAAACTGGATGCCGATCCGACGGTGCAATACGCGCTCGGTTTTAACTCTGGTCAGCAAACGTGGTGGACGAATCCATTGAGCCGGGATGATCTGAAAGTTAATTCTCCGTTCAATACCTATCTTTACAATGGCCTGCCGCCCACGCCGATTGACAACCCAAGTTTGAACTCGTTGCGTGCGGTGGCTTTCCCTGCCGATACATCTTATTACTATTTCCGCGCCAAATGTGATGGCTCCGGGTATCACATCTTTGTGGAGACGCTCGATCAGCAAATCCAAAACGCCTGCCCATAAGTAAATAGGTTACGCTTTTAGCGTTATCTATTGTTTTAGGCGTTTGGCTCAGCCATAATTGTTTTTTCCTTTTTCAAAATGGTTGCCGCGTATAAAATCATGGCGAGGCCGATAAGCGAAAGGATCAGACCTTCCCAGCCAACGGGATTCATAATTTGACAGGCGATTGCGCTAGCAAGATCGCCGCTGGTTTTGACGATGACGGCAGGCATGAAGAACGGCATTCGTCCGGCGATGAATTTGGGTAGGTAGAAATTAATCAAAGGTGAACTGATGAAGCCAATGGCCGAACCGAAAATTCCCGCGATCATCATCGGCCAGCCCCACCATCTCAGCCACGCGATACGCGAGCGGACGACGAAGATCAGGATGCCCAGCAAAAATATCAACGGGATTAGAAAGAAGAGACGCATGATCGAACGCGCGAGCTTGATGGCTTGCAGCGGAGTCATGCCGTCAGTTCCGGTCCCTTCCGGTTTGATGAGTGTGACTTGATCGGGAATGCCTGCCAACGCGCCAATGAGCTGCATTTTTATCAGCGGGCGTATCGCTTCGATTATCTCGGCGGGCGGACTGCATATTTCAAATTTTTGTTTATCCTGAGGGAAACCTGCCATCATTTGATCGAGTTGTTCCTGTGCGCAGGGCGGTTGGGCATTCATCAATGTCAGAACGGCGTTGACGCCATCGGGTCCGGCTAGACGCGCTTTAAAGGCGATCATGGAAAGTTGCGCCGAGGCAACGTCACCGTTTATGTAAGCGAAGATCTGATTAAAGGACTGCTCGGTCATGGTCTTTATAATGTCTGGTGGAAGGATGGCTGAGATAATCGTTTCCCAATCTTTGGCGGTCAGGTTGTCCAGGTAGGTGGGGGGGCCGCCAATGGCGGATGAATCTGGCGGCTGGTTGTATTGGTCAATGCAAGACTGGGCGGACTGTAACTCTGCATCTGTTGGGGTGCGCTTGTTTTGGCTGAGCGTCAAGTAAGTATCCTGGTCAAGCGCATTTTCAAAGCAGGCGACGGCCTCAGGCGAACGTTCCTCCGCACCGCACGCGATCGGATTCGAACTGCAGGGACTGAAGTTCGCCGACGAGGCCAGAATCTCGCCAAGAATGGCGGGCATCCGTTCGTAGATATTTTCACTCAATAAAGCCTTTTTGTACGTGTCTGGATCGAAAGCCTGCCGTTCGAGGTTGAACAAAAACAGGGCGATGATCGCCGTAATGACGAAGAGAATGGCGTTGAGTCCGGCAAGGAAATTCGCGAGAAGCGTTTTCAATTTGCGCATGGTTCCTCCGTGCTCCCATCCTACAAACTTTTATGTTGAATTTCAACCCCGCGAATGTCACTATTTTTATTAGAAGATTTTTGTTTCGGCTTCCAATACGGCGATCTTTTCGTGATTTGTAAGATGGGATGAAAGCAAAACCATTGCCAGTCCCGCGGCGAAAAGGAACAGACCTTCCCATCCGGCGGGCTTGAGCATTTCGCGCATGGCGGGATACTCTCAAGGCGCGAGGGAACTGTGGCCGGCGTGGCCGCTTGAAGTCCGGGAAGAAGCGGCGCTCCTTGTCCACATGCAAGAGTCATGAAAGTCAGGATGAGAAAAAATTTTTCATGGCGGCGGAAGTTGACCGGTTTGCGCGTCGGCTTTGACCAATAACGCATCGTCCAAGCGCTGACTGTTGTTTTCAGTGGAGCCGACCAGATAAACAAAACCCCCATCAATTGCCATGCCGTGCACTGAGTCAACCAGCGGGCCGCCCCAGAGTTGACTCCAGTTCAACTTCCCATCCGGGCTGAATTCCAGCAGAGCGATGTCGCTTTTACCTGCCCCATAACTAGAGGTGTTGACTGCAATCAGGATGTTGCCACTCGCATCCACCTCAGCCACGCGCGCCGACTCTCCGTTTTTGCCTCCCCATAATTGTTGCCAAACCAGATTCAGGTTTTTATCGTATTTGAGCAGAAAGATTTGTCCGCCGTTGCCTTTATCGAGGGTCATGCCGGTTACATAAAGAAATGTTCCATCGCTGGTCATGCCGAGGCCGTCGCTGAAGATCGGGCCACCCCATGTGCGGTGATCCAGATAATCGCCCGTGTCTTTTGAGAACTTGGCGATGACTGCTTCCCCGCCTGTCAACATGTTGGTGCCGTTGATGCGGCCCGAAATATAGAGCGCGTCTTTGTCCACGACCATTTGCCCGTCGGCCGAATCGAATTTATCTGTACCCCAGGTCTTTGCCCAGACCAAGCTTCCATCGGCGCGGTTCAGCTTTAAGATGGCTGTATCTCCGCTGGTTTTCTCGCCGGTTGTCCATCCCGAAACATAAAGATGATTGCCATCCACAACCAGCCCATCCACTTCCTGATATCCAAAACCCTGCCCCCAGTTGAATTTCCAGATGACGTGACCATCGTTCATGTCCAAAGCCAGGACCAGCATGTCTGAATCAAATAAAGAAAGGGAATTGTTTGCCAGTCCGCCAATGTACACGTATGGTTCGGCCACTGCTACCACGAAGGCCTTCTCCTGGAACTTGCCGCCCCATTGCGTGTGCCAGACTTCGTTGCCATCCGGCGTGAACCTATAGATGATCGTGTCGAAGAATGTCTTTGTTGCAGGGTGTTGAAAATAACCAGCCGTATAAATATTCCCTTGCGAATCCGTTGCCACGCCCCATAGCTGATCGCTTTTTTCGTCGCCGCGCGTGAGGTACCACAGTTGAGATGAATCGGTTGGAAGCTGAGAGGATGCCGTACTGACAGGCACGCCGGGCGATGGTGTGGCGGTCGATGCGGCGGTCGGCGTGACAGTCGATGTGACGATGGATGTTGTCCCGCCACATGCCAGCGTGACGGACAAGATTATCGTTGAAAGAATCAATGCGGGCTTCATTATGCCCTCCCGATAATAAATTAAGCTGCTAATTACGCGGATTTGTGCGGATGAAATTTGAAATTCGCGTTCATCCGCGTAGGTCACGCTTCAAGTGTGACTTACATCTTCGACAGCCGCCGCGCTCTTTCTTCGGAACAATGCTTGAATGGACGCGCCAAATGCCATCCACACTACGAGTGGCGTGAAAATGAACCATCCGAGGTATGGGGTCAGGCAAGCCAGCAAAAGCATAACTCCGCCGCGCAGGTGAGTGGTCACAGGCGATTTGGTCTCACCGATGCGGGTTCCAAGCAATGATGTCGCAGCAACGAGACCGAGCAAAGTCGAGAGAGTCACTGCCAGGCCGATCAGCCCTCCTAGAAAGATAAAGACGCCTGCCACGAGTCCGCCCATGCGTTGGGCCAGCCAGAAGCAAAGCGCAAACAGCGCACCCGCGAACAATGAATTGACGATGCCCAACAAAAGCGAACGCCCCATGTTTGTCTCAAGCGAGGTGCGCGTCCGTTCAACGGAAATAGGTAGAAGCAAGTTGACGATGGCAAAGATCGAGACCAATCCTGCGCCGCCGAATAGAATGACCAAAAGTAAACCGAAGATGTTGTTCATGTTTTCTCCTTGTTGATTACTTGCCCGTGCGAAATGAATCCCACAAGTCCAACGCGGGTTTGGATGTACCGTCTGAATTGGC
>JAKBYW010000248.1:0-4360 GCA_021840275.1 Chloroflexota bacterium
TTAAATAACACTTCATAATTCATCCTTGACACGAATCCCTCTCTGTCATAGAATACCGCCCAACAACATACATAAAACGCTGACGAGGACGAGTACACTTCAAAGCGATTTCTAGAGAGCCGAGCGGAAGATCTGAAAGCGAGGCAAAAGCGCAGAAGTCGAATGGCCCTCCGAGTTGAAAAGGCGAAAGCACGCAAGCGCGATTAGCCTAATTCGGGAACTCCCGTTATAGAGTAAGGGTATAAATCTCAGCAGAGATCGTACCTGAAAAGAGTGAAGCTGGTTATTTCCCTGTTGCATCACGACAGGGATTTTTGTTTATAAATCAGCTTTAAGCCTGGGTGGCACCACGAGAATCCCCTCTCGTCCCTTATGGACGGAGGGGATTCTGTTTTAAGTTTGGTCTCGATACGGCGGCGATGGTCGAGTAGTCCGAAGGACGTATCGAGACCCGCCGCCTACTCGACCACCTATTACGTATTACGCATTACGTAACACTCATCCTTTATAATTCATCCTCCATCCTTTAGGAGCAACTATGTTACTCGAAGCCACCGCATTCCAAACCATCATCCGCGAAGTGTCTGCGGACCTTGAGACCCCCGTCAGTTTGTATCTCAAACTGCGCGGCGGCGGCGGCGGCGGCGGCGGCGGCGCGTCGTTTTTATTGGAATCCGTTGAAGGCGGAGAACGGATCGCGCGTTACTCGTTTATTGGAGTCCAGCCAAGAGCAGAATACATTTTGCGAAATGGACAAGTTGAAATAAAAGAAAACAATGAAACACGAGTTGTTCAACTTGATGACGATGACCCCACGATATTTTTGCAAAATGAAATGAGCCGCTTTCCCGCTGTCCGTCTGCCGAACGCGCCGCGCTTTACAGGTGGGCTGGTGGGCTACCTCGGGTATGAATCTGTCAGATTTTTTGAACCAACTCTCAGCGAGAAAATGAAGCGTTCTTCCATTCCTGATGGAATTTATTTGCTCGCCGATACCATCGTCGCATTCGATCACGCCCGCCGCACGATCTTCCTCATCGCAAATGTTTTGGATGGCGATACCCAAGCCGCCGAAGACAAACTCGACTCGATTGCCGCGCGCATTCATCAGCCTTTGCCGCCCGCGCAGAATATCAAAGCCGCGCCGTCGAAGGTCAAGGCAAGCCACACGCAGGGAACCTATGAAGACATGGTGCGCGCCGCCAAGGAACACATTGCCGCGGGCGACATTTTTCAAGTGGTGCTTTCACAGCGCTTCACACGCAAGACGGACGTTGAGTCGTTTGATGTCTATCGCGCCGTGCGGCGTTTGAACCCATCGCCTTACATGTTCTTTTTTGATTTCGGACTCGTGGACAATGAACCGCTTTATATTGTTGGATCGTCGCCTGAGATGTTCGTGCGTTTGGAAGGAAGAACCGCCTCACTCCGACCGATTGCCGGGACGCGCCCCCGAGGAGCCGATGCCGCCGCTGACGCATCGCTTGCCAAAGACCTGCTCGCCGATCCGAAAGAACGCGCGGAGCATGTGATGCTGGTTGATTTAGGTCGTAATGATTTGGGACGCGTGTGTGAATATGGCACGATCAAAGTTTCTGATTTTTTCACCGTTGAAAAATATTCACATGTCATGCACATCGTCTCCCACGTCGAAGGGACTCTGCGCCCCGAACTGACCGCTTTCGACCTAGTCCGCGCCGCCTTCCCCGCGGGGACAGTCAGTGGCGCGCCGAAAGTCCGCGCTATGGAAATCATCGCCGAGTTGGAGTCAGACGCACGCAACGCCTATGCAGGCATGATCGGCTACTTCGGCTTCGACGGCGCCATGGATACCTGCCTTGCCATCCGCACGATGGTCGGCCGCGGAGATACCGTCAGCGTGCAAGCAGGTGCTGGTATCGTCGCCGATTCGAATCCGACTGCTGAGTATCAAGAGACGGTGAATAAGGCGAGTGCGATGTTGAGAGCGATAGACGCAGCGGAAAATCAAGGATGAACGCTTACGCGTAAAGGATGAGGGATGAATAAAACCATTCCTCCTTCTTTCCTCTTTCTTCTTTTGATCTTTTTTCATCCTTCATAATTCATCCTTCATCCTTTGAGAGGAATTACCCATGACAACGAAACCTAGATTATTAACCGGTGATCGCCCCACAGGACGCCTGCACCTCGGTCATTATGTCGGCTCGCTTCGCAATCGCGTGCGACTACAGCATCAATATGATTCCTTCTTCATCATCGCAGACCTGCACACGCTCACAACCAAACCTGAGCCGCAGTACATCAAAGAGATTCCCACCTACATCCGCGAGATCGTTCTGGACTACCTCGCCGTTGGCATTGACCCGCAGGTCAGCACCATCTTTGTGCAATCTGCGATTCCAGAAACCTATGAATTGAATCTGCTCTTTGAAATGCTGGTCACCGTTCCGCGGCTCGAACGCATGCCCACCCTCAAAGACATGGCACGTGATGCCAATATTGATTCTATGCCGTTTGGTTTACTCGGTTATCCCGTTCTTCAGGCAGTTGATATTTTGTTGCCACGCGCGCAATCCGTTCCCGTGGGACGTGACAACCAATCCCACGTTGAGCTCGCCCGCGAAATGGCGCGTAGGTTCAATAACCTCTATGGCGCTGAACTCTTTCCTGAACCGGAACCCATTATCGGCGAAGTCCCCTTGCTCATCGGCACAGACGGACAAAACAAGATGAGCAAGTCACTTGGCAATGCGATTTATCTGTCTGATGATGCACAGACCGTTGAAGATAAAGTTCATGAAATGTACACCGACCCCAAACGCCTGCGCGCTACTGACCCGGGCACTGTGGAAGGGAATCCCGTTTTCATTTATCACGACGCCTTCAATCCCTCCTACGCCGAAGTGGATGATCTCAAAGAGCGCTATCGCAAGGGACAGGTCGGCGATGTGGAAGTCAAGGAAAAACTTGCTAAAGCCATCAACACCTTCCTCGAACCCTTCCGCGAAAAACGCGCGTATTACCTAGCACATCCTACTATTCCACGCGATGTGCTTGCCGACGGAATCCGCCGTATGCAAACTGAAGCCAAAGAGACCATGAAACTCGTCCGCGACGTGACTGGCTTATCGTATTCCCTCGACCTCTTCGTTGATGAAGTGGATATCTTTGGAAATGAAGAATAGATGTCAAAAGCCAAAGGTCTAAAGTCTTTTCCGACCTTCGACCTTTGACCTTCGACTGATAAGGATTTCAACCATGTTAGCCTTAATCGATAACTACGACTCCTTCACCTACAACCTCGTCCAATACCTTGGCGAACTCGGCGCGGATATTCGTGTCTTTCGGAACGACCAGGTCTCATTGAACGAGTTGATCGCGCTCAAGCCTGACCATCTCGTCATCTCTCCAGGTCCAGGCGAACCCATCAAAGATGGCGGCGTTTCCCCTGAAGCCATCAAATACTTCACGGGCAAAATTCCCGTGCTCGGCGTCTGCCTCGGGCATCAATGTCTCGGCGCAGTCTACGGCGGCAAAGTGGATCGCGCTCCGCGTCTCATGCACGGCAAGACTTCGCCTGTCACACACAACGGACAAGGCGTTTTCAAAGATATTCCTTCGCCGTTTGAAGCCATGCGTTATCACTCGCTGGTCGTCTACGAACCCATCCCCGCCGAACTGGAGGTCGTCGCGCAAACTTCCGAAGGCGAGATCATGGCGCTCAAACACAAACAGCATCCGACGTATGGCGTGCAGTTCCATCCTGAGTCTATTCTGACAGAGCACGGCAAAGCGTTGTTGAAAAATTTTCTTGAAATCAAAATGCCTGTTACGGAACACGCAACAAGCAATACTGAACTTCTCAAGCCGTTCATCGCCAAGACTATCAACCGCACCGACCTCACCGTCGCAGAAGCCGAAGAAGCGATGAACGTCATCATGACAGGTCAAGCTACGCCCGCACAGGTCAGCGCCTATCTGGTCTCGCTCCGCATGAAAAGCGAGACCATTCCCGAGATCACAGGCTCCGTCCGCGCCATGCGTGCCAACGCGGTCAAGGTGAAACTCGCAAATCCCGATGAACGTATTTATGACATCGTCGGCACTGGCGGTGATGGCGCTCACACATTCAACATTTCCACTGCCGCCGCATTCGTCCTGGCGGGCGCAGGACGCAAAGTTGCCAAGCATGGCAACCGCGCTGCGTCATCGCATTGCGGCTCTGCCGATGTCCTCTCCGCTCTTGGTGTCAGCCTTGACCTCACCGCCGAGCAAATCGCTCACGCCATCGACAATATCGGCATCGGCTTTATGTTCGCCGCCAAGTTTCACCCTGCGATGAAGCACGCCATCGGTCCGCGCAAAGAGATTGGTCAAC
>JAKBYW010000249.1:0-4359 GCA_021840275.1 Chloroflexota bacterium
CGGCTTTTTTGGCGCCGAGTTGAACCAGGGCTTCCCGCAAAAGCAGATGCGCGGTCTTTTCATAATCGGTACTTCTTTGTACAGTGGATAGTTTCTGCTGGGCCGAATCAAAGACACTTTCGAGCAGCTTTTCGCGTTGCTCCAATTGCATGGTTCGCGCTTTCAATTGGGTCGTTGCAATCGCCTGACTGCGAACGCGTTCCGCTTCCGCAGAAGCCTTCTCTAACACCCTGGCCCGCTCGCTTGCGGCCTGTTTCATTGCCTGTTTGCGGATCTCATCAGCTTTGGTTCTGGCGCTTGTCAGGCTTTCTTCAGCATCAGTGTGGGCATCGCTTATTACCGCACGGGAAAGTACTTTGATGTCTTCATCCGTTGATTTCATGAGGACACATCCCAATCCAATCTTTCTCAGCAAATGATCGCTGGAAGGAAATTACTTAGAATTTTACGCCAATTGCACGAAGGACAATTTCATTCAGGGAGGGTTGATCCGCCCCAACGCCTTTCGGTCCCGGAATCTCCACGACCAGCGGTACCGTGCTTCGCAACTTAAGGTGATCCATCCTGGCTTCGATGAGTCCGGCTACATCCTGGGTTACCAGGACGATGCCGGCATCCGCATTCGATAAGGCTTCATCGAGCGCCTGGTTTACCTGCGTGGCAGAGTTAACCACCTTGCCATGCACCCCGACCAATGAAAAGCCCAACACTGCTTCTTCATTTCCAATTACCAGGATCTTCATTGGACGCCTATCGGTTCAAAACCAGGAAGGCGATAATCAGACCGTAGATTGCGATACCTTCTGCGAGGCCAACGAAGATCAACGAACGCCCAAACGCTTCAGGCTTTTCAGCAATTGCCCCTACCGCTGCTGCGCCTGTACCACTGACCGCAATACCTGCGCCGACAGTAGCCAGACCGGTCGAGATCGCCGCTGCCAACGAGGCATAAGGATCGCTACCAGCCGCCGCCTGCGGGAGCAATCCGGCGGCCATTACTGCCGAAGGCGATGCCAGCCAAACAAGTCCAAGCCCAGTTGCCATCAATCCAACCACGATATTGAAGGCCTTCATCCCAACCAGTAGATTTCTCGTGATACCAGTGGGATTGTCCGAGCGCCGATACAGAAAATAAACTATGATCGGAATCATCGGTATGATGCTCGCAAATACTGCAACAACGATTTTCAGCATGACAAAAATCTCCTGTTTTATTTTTTTCTTAACTTTTCTTACATTTCCAACCCGGCGATTGTTTGTTATCGACCAAAAAGTTCCGGGCTAAATACTAATCATTACTCTTCTCCAGCAGGTAAGGGCGTCAGGGGTACATAAGGCATCCCACCTCCTATGAAGAATTTGCTAAAGAATTCGTAATATTCCAGACGCATGGTTTGAATGCCAACGATCAATCCTTCAAAGCCCACGATAAATAGATTGCCTATGACGACCACAATCCAGTAACCTACGCCTTTATCTGGTCCAACAAGAGTCGCCAGAATAAAGATGGCGGAACTCAAACCAGCATGAGCAACGGCAAAAGCGCCGACACGCACATAGGACAGGCTGTTGCTCAGGAAACTTATTAATTTCTCAAAGAGTTCAACGGCCGCTTGAAAAAGGAACATACCCAGGCTGCCTTCAAACAATGGGCGATGTCCCTCGACCAAGTGTTTGAGTAACTCCGAGAACATCACCGCCAGACCACCAACGGCCGCCAGAATCATGAACACCAATTTAGGCACCGGAAAGCCGCGCACAAAACTTGCGGCCGCAAATCCCAACAGCGCCCAATACAGCGTGAGACCAGCAACCCCGTTTGGGTCAAAAAATAGACGCGCCCAATCGCGCGCGCGCCATGCATTCTGGATATTAAGCAGGAATCCCAAACTGAGAAGTATGATTCCAGCGCCAATTGCAATCCCCAATATCTGAGTAATGTGATGAATTGGCTGAATCCAAATCGCCCGCAAGACATCCTCATAGCCAAATATGCTGCCATACAGGAAGCCAAACAGAGTCGCTGAGAAACCACAAGCGGCTACAACAATCCCCAAGCCCGACATGCCCCGCAACGCGGGAACCCTGCGGCTCGCCAGGAGCAAGCCAAATAGAGCCAGCACCAAACCATGTCCAACATCACCGAACATCGCCCCGAAAAGCAGGGGAAAGGTTATTGCCATCAAAATGGTCGGGTCCAATTCCTCGTAGCGCGGACGTCCATAAGTAGTTACCAACTGTTGAAACGAACCCAGGATCCCGGGATTCTGCAAAGAAACAGGGATGTGCTGGTTTTGCATGCCCAATCGCTTAAACGGGTTGCTATCAATCAGGATATTAGCAGACGCTTTTTTAAGTTCCTGCGCGAGTGTTTCCAGTTTGGAAGACGGCACCCAGCCCACCACCACGTACGTATATTGAAGTTTACCGAAATGCCCCATGGCATCCGCAAGCAAGCGGCTCGTCCGCACACGCCAGAGCAGCGTCTGGAGTTGATGCTCATAAGTTGCATGCAGTTGGGCAATTTTCGTTTTCTGCGTTTCGATATTCTGTTCCAGGCTCTCGATGCTATGGTTAAGCGCTTTGATAATTTCTGATGGTGTGCCTTTATGTATGTCCGTCAACTCAAATGGATTCAGATACGCACTGCGAGCTGCCCGTTCCAGAATATCTGCATTGCGCTGTGCTCCAGTTAACCAAACGACAGCATTATCGCGGTCTTTTTGTAGCGGCATCAAAACATAGGGAATGCGCGCCAGACTTGTTTCGAGACGTTCCAAATTGGATGCCGGCATGATACCCAACATGGAAAAAATATAACGGGGATTTTGCAGCACACTAATATCAATATCGATATCGGCAATTGGCAACAATTGCCGAATATAATTTTGAAGCTGCTCCAGCTTCTTATTGCTGGTCGTCAACTGGTCGTTGGTATTCTTCACATCCTGCTCAATTTGCTCCACCAGCGGGTGCACTGCTTCGATCTTAATCAACGTGGCCGGGTCGGCTGGCGGAGGGCCGTCCTCGACAGCCAGGGCCTGCATCGTAACCATGATCTGACGTTCGAGAGCGGCATAGGCGGAGGCATGTTCCTTCCAAGAATTGCCCACCTTGCTGCCTGCATGTGAGCTTAAATAACTGGAATCGACCTGGTGAAAAACTCCTTGCCGCGCCAAAACATTTGTAACAGGTAACAAATCCTTCTCTGGGACAATTAATTCCAATTCAGTCATTTCTTGCGGAAAAAACATCTCACCTCCACGGTCGCCAAGCAAAGTTAAAATTATGTTTTCGGTTCGGCAGACTAAACGACAGCGCCATTATCCGGATTCGTTTCCATCAGGAGATAAGATAAGAATTTATCGTTTGACATCCGGGTGGATTTGGCGCCTATGAGCACAGTCAGATCCTGGAGTTCCAACTCATTCAGCAAAACAAAAGCCAATGGAAGGCTGATATTGAATGGATAGCCGGTAAAGACTGATCGCAGCTGCCCAATGAGCCGCCGTTGCAACAGCAATTCCAGTTTAGGCAAACCCCGCTCTGGAGCCTCGAGCAGGGCATCAACATTACTCAAACCTGGATACAGGCGCTCCGCCACCTGGCCAATATCAGCCCCCGCGGCAATTGTGCGGATGTCCTCATCGTGCACCCGGTAGCCAAAAGGCAGCGTATAGTTGATAACCTCTTCCTCGGAAAGATGATGATATACGCGATAACGCAAAGCCCACATGATATTATTCATATCAACCAACGGGCCAATAACACGGAGCGATTGCGCATGATCCTGCCCAGGAAGCTGATTCACTGAAGCCCACAGCTTGCGCCAATAACTCAGATCAAGCGCCACCTCTAAAGGAAAAAGGCTCTGCTCATCAGAATAACGTTTCAGTGCGTATGTAAGTGTTTCGTGATAAGGGGTATTTGATAACAGGGCTATCGCAGCTTCAATATTTCCTGCCTCCAACATTTGCTGCGCCGGGAGAATGTTCAATGAGCCTAACGGGAAAAGTACATCCTGCACTTGATCCCAGGTTGAACCATTGACGATACCGCGCAGTACAGCTTTTAGATTATCAATCTCAAAATGCCGGAAAAGCTGGATTACCAGGGAACGGGTGTGCGCAGGGGCTGAATGAATGACCGTCAGATAAACATCAGCTATGCGGCGCTTAATCAGTGAAACTGCGCGCCGAGCATCAAGTTCCTTATCTTCTATACGGGTCAAGTATGGCCCGTATACTGTATTCTTGAGAGAGCCTATCAAAGTGGATAGGTCTGCGGCGTCGCATAATCCCGCCCTCTCTTGTGGCGAGAGCAGACCCGAATACATTACCCGGACTCGGGAGTGAATGG
>JAKBYW010000250.1:0-4349 GCA_021840275.1 Chloroflexota bacterium
TGATAATTTGTAAACTTTTCCATCTGCCACCCGCAAAGGAACTTTATTTTGCTCTCTGGCTTTTTGGTAGGTTACCAATAATGATCCTTGCTGAGCAAGAAATTTGTTGACCGTTGATTTCCATTTTGATGTGCCATAAGAATGCAGAACATCTAGAACTAGACCAGACAAAATATAGTTGTTCAAACCGCTGTTAGTTGGGCGTGATGGATCATCCGCGTTGCGAATGACAATGCCTGCCTGTTCAAATTGATGTAAAACTTTGCGGCGAATGGTTTCTCTGCTATTTTCAGCATATTCCCGTCCATAATCCTGTTTGATTTTAATCAGAATATCATGGACCCGTAAATTCTGACTGGCAGCATCCTTCCATTGCGTTTTTTCTGATAGTTGGGCAAGCGTCAATAGCGTTAATGCCGAAATTTCATTTTGTTGAGCAGAAGGTAAACCAAGCGCTTCCAAAACTTCCTGAGCCTGTTCTATTTTTCCCATAGTTAGTCTAGTCTCCTGAATCATCGGAAATTCTTCAGCAAGCAAGTTCATTTGCCAAAGTGTTGAAAAGATAATATTATCGGCCTTTTCGGCAGTGGGGTTTTGAATCTGTTGGATCTTTTCGCCAATACTTCTGATAACTTCCACAGGCGGCAGGGATAATATGCGTAATTCTGCCGCATTGACTTGTGTGTTTCCATTAACAATTCGGAAATAGCGATCAACAATTGCACTATTAAAAAGTGCGGACAAACCGATAGCTTCAGACGGCAAAAGAACGCTTTTTTTACTATAAATAAAATTTAAATGATTCTCGAAACCAATTTGTTCAAAATTAAAATCTTTGCCAATTAATGGAGCGGAAATTAAACGTCGGCGATCTTCTTTTGAGCTAAACCGCCGCAATAAAACATAGTTTGAATTGGGAACAAGCAACACGGCATCTTGTGTAGAAATGGCCTGCGGTTTGTCAAATTCGCTCAGTGGATACTCGACATAGTAAGGCTTGACATTTTGCATCCAGAGCAAAGGGAATGTTCCATTTCTTGTTGTTAATTTTTCCTTGAGTAAATGCTTGGCTCGAAATGGCACAATCCTCCCTGTGGAAACTTGCCAGCCATACTTTTCAAGTGAACCATCCCAATGGTCAACCGCATCCAAAATTTGTTCATCATGAATACCTGTAGGTAACCTAAAAAACACTTGCCCATCTCTATCGTTTAGAAAATGTTGGAATGAGACTTGACGATTAAGAACATTTTCATTTAGTTCCGAATCGTCTTTGGAAACCGAGATATTAACCGAGCCTGCCCAATATCTTTGCTCTTTTGGCTGGGACAATTTCTCAAAAGAGAAAATGACATTTTCCTGTAAAACTTTGTCGCCTTTGAAAACATCATTGCGTGATTGAAAAACATGAATTGCCAACGGGGTCACATCCCTTAGCAGATCACGGCGAAATTCCGAGAAGTAAATGCCTGAACAAAAACTACGCGGCACAATAAAACAAGCTTTTCCTCCTGATGTAAGCAGTTTCGTACTCAACGCTATAAATATGGTGTAGATATTGGTATGCCCATTGATTTTTCCTGCAATGGCTTTTACGCGTTTATCTTCTGCGTTGAGTTTAAAGTAGGGGGGGTTGCTGATAACAAAATCATAAGTCTTTCGGCGCGACTGCTCTATTCCAAAAAGAGATGGCTGGTGTTCGGGCAGGCAAGCCAGCACAAAATCTTCCTGAAAAACCTGCCAATGGATTTTGATTCCGCTTTGTTCGGCCTTTTTACTTGCAAGAGTGAGAACATCACGAGCTACATCACAGAGTTCTTTGTCTGTTTCATAAGCATCCAGCCAAATTTCCATGGGCTGATTCTCTGCAATAAGTTTCTCAATAACAGCGCACGCCAGCACGCCAGAACCAATGGAAGGCTCAATGATAGTTGCGCCAGAATGAATTTGGCCCAACCTTTTTGCCATATAATGAGCAGTATTAGGCGGAGTCAAAAACTGACCATGTTCCCTGAGAGTTTCAGAATCCCTGTTCTCAAGAACATGTTTACCCTGCTCATAACTATAGTTGACTAAATCTAAAACTTCCATTGCTGAAATTATACCCTTCACCCATCCCATTTGACTTTCATTAACCTCCCCACTCGTCCAGTTGCGGAAAAGTCGAACAAGTCTTATAGTCATACAAGTCTGGCGAGTTCGACCTGTCAGACTTGCTCGACCCTTTAGACCAGGAGACTTTCAAACATGATGCACGGTGGTAGTTGGTTTATGGCAATGCGTGCGGGCGACCAGAAGCCCAAGCTGACGCGCGAATTACTGGGACGCGTGCTCGCGTATGCGCGTCCTTACTGGAAGGGAATCAGCGGGATGCTGGTGCTGATCCTGCTCAGCACGGGCGTGAGCCTGGTCTCGCCGCTCATCTTCCGCACAATGATCGACCAGGTATTGCCGCAAAAGGACTTGCGTAAACTGCTCCTGCTGGCGCTGGCACTTTTGGTCCTGCCCATTCTCAATGGCGTGATTTCCGTCATCCAAAGACGGTTGAACTCTGCCGTCGGCGAAGGCGTGACCTTTGACCTGCGCGTGGCGTTGTTCACACGCCTGCAGCGCATGTCCCTGCGTTTCTTCACCAACACCAAAGTCGGCGAGCTGATGAGCCGCCTCAACAACGACGTGGTCGGCGCGCAGAATGCCATCAGCAACACGATTGTCAACATCATCACCAACATCATCGAGGCGATTGCCCTGCTGGCCGTGATGCTGACTCTCGAATGGCGGCTGACGATTGTCAGCGTGTTGATCCTGCCGCTGTTCATCATCGCCGCACAACGCCTGGGAATTGTCCTGCGCGACGCCGCCCGGCGATCCATGGAACTGAACGCCGAGATGAATGCGCACATGAACGAGACGCTCAACATCGGCGGCGCGTTACTCGTCAAATTGTTTGGCCGTGCGGACGATGAAGGCAACCGCTTCCGCGAACGCGCCGGAAATGTGCGCGACATCGGTGTGCGCCGCGCCGTGATCGGCTCGACCTTCTTCATGATCCTCGGACTGGTCAGCGCGGTCGGCACGGCTCTCGTCTACGGTTTGGGCGGCTACTTCGTCATTCAAGGTTCGTTCACGGTCGGAACCATCGTCGCCTTCGGCGCATATCTCGGCCAGCTTTACGGCACGCTGCAGGGACTGGCCTCCGCACCGGTAGACTTCAGCACTTCGATGGTCAGCTTCGAGCGCGTTTTCGAACTGCTCGACCTGCCGCATGACATCGTCGAGAATCCAAATGCGAAGCAATTGAAGGATGTCAAAGGCGATCTGGTTTTTGAAAACGTCACGTTCAACTACGATGTGGATGAAAGCAAGTTATTGAAAGATGTGAAGCGCTACGGACGAATGGAAGATGTCGGCGCGGTGCTGTCTTTATCAGGTAAAGGTAACGGCAAGAATGGACATGATAACGGCGACACGGACGAGGCGGAGTCGGACGCTCGCGCAGCATCCCAGGCGCGCGAAGTCGCGTTGGAAGACATCGCATTCCGCGCCAAGCCGGGTCAGCTCGTCGCTCTGGTCGGACCTTCGGGCGCGGGCAAAACCACGCTCACTTATCTCATCCCGCGCCTTTACGATCCGTCTGACGGTGTGATCCGCCTTGACGGCTTGGACCTGCGCGATCTAACACTCGACTCACTTTCGTCCGCCATCGGCATGGTGACGCAGGAGACGTACTTGTTCCACGACACGATCCGCACCAACCTGACGTATGCCAAGGTGGACGCAACGCAAGCCGAGATCGAAGCCGCGGCCAAGGCGGCCAACATCCACCAATTCATCATGGACCTGACCGACCGCTACGACACGATCGTCGGCGAGCGCGGCTATCGTCTGAGCGGCGGAGAGAAACAACGCATCGCGCTGGCGCGTGTGATCCTGAAAGACCCACGCATTCTGGTATTGGACGAAGCCACAAGTTCGCTCGATAGTGAATCCGAGGCATTGATTCAAGACGCGTTGAAGCGCGTCATGGCTGGACGCACGAGCATCGTCATCGCTCATCGTTTATCCACGATTTTGGCGGCAGATATGATTTTGGTGATGGATCGAGGCAGGATTGTCGAGCGAGGAACGCACAATGAATTGCTCGCGACGGGAGGGTTATACAGTCAGTTGTATGAGACACAGTTTAAGAGAGAACACGTTTAATTTCGACTAATTTAAATATGCTATACTTTGGATCGAGCAAGGAGATAGAAATGACTCAATTAGAGTTAGTCATCTCTGAAATTGAAAAACTTCCTCCCGCTGAACAGAATCAGTTTGCGGCGTGGATCCTGGAAGAATTACATTCC
>JAKBYW010000251.1:0-4302 GCA_021840275.1 Chloroflexota bacterium
ACTACAACAGATCGTGCCGGTCAATTTGCCGGGCGTGGCCGATGACAGATTTTTGGTGCTGGTTCACAAGTCCGCGGCCACGCCGCCGAAATATCCGCGCAAGGCGGGCATGTCCGCGAAACAGCCATTGTAATTATTCTCGATTATTCTGTATTTATCATCTCTCGCAAATCATAACTTTCCGTCTCGCTATAACGCAAAACGTATGGTATTTCTCCATCCACAAATCTATCTAAAAGGTTCATTGCGTGCTTGATGTAAAGACGATTGCCTTGCCCTCTGGCATGCAATTGAGTGGGCTTGTTGTTCTTCGACGTATGGGCAAATTGTTCATCACGCGTAACCTTTATATGATTTATTTCACCCTTGAATTGATCCATATCGTTCTTGATTTGAGTTTCATCAGTCCAGTTAAAGTCCCTTGCGTTTTTCAATAATTGATAAAATGACCAGCTTGTCTTGCGAGTTTCAATCAATTTCGACAAGCTGACATAGACAAAAACATCTATGATTTTTTCAATAAAACGTGGTTCATAGTTTTCTCTTTTAATTTCACCAAACTTTTCGGGCTGAAATTTCAGTTCGTTTTTCTTTGAATAATAGAACGTTTCCAATATTTCATATATCATTCGAGAAATATAATAAAGTCCTAAATCATAGTTGGTTGAGCCGGTTCCATCGACCATCGCATAATCCCCTATCTTTTTCTTTTTATCAACATTATAGAAACGATTGTCCATTTCAATCACCGCATCAGGCAAAATCAGCAACCCGCCGCATCCACAACCGTGATCTTTATTCCCGCCCATAATCTTTCAAAATTTCAAGGGCCTTTTTCTTGAGCGGCGGCAAATCTTCCTTCGCGGTCAGCCAGACCTTCTCAAGATCAACGCCGAAATAATCGTGGATAAGTTTATCGCGCATTCCCGCAATATCCTCCCACGAAACTTCGGAATAGGTTTTTTGCAAATCTTTTGAAACGTGTCTCACGGCTTCGCCAATGATCTCAATTTGCCGGATCGCCCCGTCTTGAAGCAACTTTGTGGATTTGAATTTTGCCTCAGTCGCCCCATGCAAATACTCTTCGACGGTTGTAATGGCATCCAGGATATGTCGAAGATAAACGGTATCATCTTTTTTCATACACCACCCGCATTTCTTTCAAAATCCGCTCGCGCAAATATGGACTAATGGCGGCCTCTGTCAGCAAGTCCACTTTACGTCCAAGCGCTTCTGAAAGTTCACGTTCCAATCGCACGACCGCCAGCAAACTCTTTCGCTTGGAAAAGCGAACAATCAAGTCAATATCGCTTTCCTTCTTTGCTTCCCCGCGCGCCATCGAGCCAAAGACGCCCACCATCGAAACATCGTTTTGGCGGCAAATGTCAATCAGGCGAGGGACACTGAAAGGGTAGGAGATCATGCTGTTATTTTACATTAAATCGCAAAATTAACAACTCGCCTCATCCACAATCGTGATCTTGTCTTCCTTGTTGGAGATAATGCACAAAAACTCAAACGGTTCTTCTTTTAACTTTTCTGAACACACAAAAATTTAAGCGGTTAATCTTTCAATGAGGGAAAGGGGCAGATGCATATGTTTTAAGGGCTGGCTTGGATCAGCAATGTGCGCCAACAAGATTTCCCTGATTCGTCCAGGTGTTGATCAATGGTTGTAAGATCGGCATATTCGGCAATATCGATATCATCGAATCCGATTATAGCCAATTGCGGGGGGATGTTCAAACCAACCCTCGCGCAGCCTTTAATACACTTAAGGCCTGAATATCGGCGGCGGCAAAAATTGCAGTGGGAGGCTTGGGCAAATGCACCAATTCATGTGCAGCACACCTTGGGTCTGCTGGAGTGTTCAGCGCAAGATGAATATATGAGTCGGGCAGGGAGAAGCCTGCGTGTGTCATCTTGAACCTGCACTATTTGTTTTAGTAAACAGGTTGGCCTGAATAAGATAATCACAAAGTCTTCAGCGCTAATTCGGTTGCGACAATAGTGGCGTCGATCACCTTATCTGTGTGCGCAGTTGAAATAAATCCGGCTTCAAATTGCGAGGGTGCAAGATAGACGCCATTCTCCAACATCTTCCTGAAAAATTTTCCAAAGCGTATTTTATCCGCCACTTTGACCGTGCTCCAATCCACAGGCTTTGTTTCGCTAAAGAAAGTTGTGAACATCGTGCCGACCCGCGTTGGTTGGATGGGAACTCCCGCTTTATTTGCCGCAGATGAAATTCCCGCTTCAAGCCGACCCGCAGCCTGCTCCAGCTTCTCCCAGCATTTCTCTTCCTTTAGCAGACTCAGCGCCGCGACGCCCGCGCTCATCGCCAATGGATTTCCTGAAAGCGTTCCAGCTTGATACATTGGGCCAACAGGCGCGACCATTCGCATGATCTCGCGCTTCCCGCCATACGCGCCAACGGGCAATCCGCCGCCGATGACTTTGCCCAATGTCGTTAGATCAGGTTTGATGTTGTAGAGAGTTTGCGCGCCACCGCGATGGACACGAAAGCCTGTCATCACTTCATCGAAGATCAGCACGGCCCCCTCGCGGGAAGTGATCGCACGCAAACCCTCCAGGAATCCGGGTTGAGGCGGAATCACACCCATGTTGCCTGCAACGGGTTCGACGATGATCGCGGCAATCTGTTCGGGATATTTTTTGAATAATGTTTCCACAGAATCAAGATTATTGAAATCTGCCACTAAAGTATCCTTGACTGTGTTCGCGGGCACGCCAGGCGAATCCGGCAGGCCAAGTGTTGCAACACCGGAACCTGCCTGTACCAACAGCATATCTGCGTGACCGTGATAACAGCCCTCGAACTTGATAATCTTGTCGCGTTTGGTGTACGCGCGCGCCAACCGCAACGCGGACATGGTCGCTTCGGTGCCTGAGTTGACAAAGCGAATCATCTCGATGTTGGGCATGAAGTCTATTATGCTTTTGGCAAGTTCAATCTCCAGAGGGCTGGGAGCGCCGTAGGATGTTCCTTTGCATGCAGCTTGTTGAATGGCTTCAACGACTTTTGGATGAGCATGTCCCGTGATGAGCGGTCCCCACGAAAGGACATAATCAATATAGCGATTGCCATCTACATCATAAAGGCATGGACCTTCACCGCGCTCGATGAAGAGCGGTTGTCCGCCGACAGCGCGAAAGGCGCGCACAGGTGAGTTCACGCCGCCAGGGAATAATTTCTGTGCTTCTTGAAATAATGCAATTGATTTATCAATTTTCATGATTGACTCCAAAAATGTTTACAGGTTTGCAGGTTGGAACGTTTCAACGTTTGAACTTGCAAACTTGAAAATGCGTTCCACAGCCAGTTCTCCCGAACGAATACAATCGGGGATGCCGATGCCGCGATAGCCGTTGCCTGCCAGCGCGAGACCTAAATGATTCTCCAGTGCGGTGTCAATGCGTTTAAGTAATTCGGGATGACCGAGGTTATATTGCGGCATGGCTTTGTCCCACATAAAAACGCGCGAGAGGATCGGCTCGACGGTGATACCGAGTGTGAGATCTAATTCTTCCTTTGCCAAGGCAAGCAGATCATCTTCATTCCACGGAATATCCTGCCCAGCTCTGCCAACGAACACGCGAATAAGAGCATAACCATCTGGTGCGCGATGTGGAAATTTTGTAGATGTCCATGTGCAGGCGAGGGCTTTGCGTCCTTCGCGGCGCGGGATGACGTAGCCGTATCCGTCGAGCGGACGCGGCAGGTCACTCTGTTGGTAGGCTAAGGAGACGGTAGCGGTTGAGGCATAGGGAATGCTTTGTAGATCAGAAGCAAGCGCCGGGTCGAATGAAGCAAGCAGAGTCCCGCTGACGTAGGCAGGAGTGGCGAGGATGATTGAGTCCGATTGCAGAGTATCACCAGTGTCAAGTGTCAAACGCCACGTGTCAGCGTGTTGTGTAATGCATGTTGCGTGAGTCTTCAAGCGGAGAATTACGCCGTTGGTTTCAAGATAGACAACGAGAGCCTCGACAATTTCAGCGAGACCGGTGGTGGGCGTGAGAAATGCGGAGCGTGAACCTTGAACGGATTTGCCGTTTGATTGCTTTCGCATTTGAAGCGCGCCGCGAGAGAGACTGCCATATTTGATTTCAAGATCGCGCAGGTATGGAAAAGTGGAGGCAAGCGATAGTTGATCGCCATCGCCCGCATAGATACCAGACATGAGCGGCTCGATGAGATTCTCATACGCCTCACGCCCAAGCCGACGGCTGACAAACGCGCCGAGAGATTCATCACCGTTGACAGCTTTTGCGGGCTGGACG
>JAKBYW010000252.1:0-4292 GCA_021840275.1 Chloroflexota bacterium
ATCGGCCTATCATTGGACTCAAATCATCTCAGGCATGGCTTCTCCTGTTGACATTCAATTCCCTGATGATGGCACAGGCCGCATGTTCATCATTGAACAGGAAGGAAGAATCCGGATCATCGAAAATGGTCAAATGCTCGACCCTCCTTTCCTTGACATCATTGACCGCGTTGGCAGTCAAGGAAATGAGCAGGGATTGCTTGGCCTCGCCTTTCACCCGGACTTCAAACACAACCCATATTTTTATGTCAATTACACAGATACTAATGGCAATACTGTGATTGCTCGTTTCACAGCAAACGGAGATACAGCTGGTCCTGGGAGCGAAAAAGATTTACTGCACATTCAACAGCCGTTTCAAAATCACAACGGCGGCGAAATGGTTTTTGGCCCCGATGGCTATCTCCACATGGGACTCGGTGATGGCGGTTCTGAGGGCGATCCAAATGGCAATGGACAAAATACCAATGTCCTGCTTGGAAAGATTTTACGAATCGACGTTGACCACGGCAACCCATACGCGGTCCCGGCAGATAATCCTTTTGCCAATGGAGGCGGGAGGCCAGAGATCTGGGCCTATGGTTTGCGCAATCCGTGGCGCTTCTCGTTCGATGATATGACGGAAAATCTCTACATCGCCGACGTCGGTCAGGATACTTGGGAGGAAGTGGATGTTGTCGCGTCCAACGCACCGGGCTTGAACTTCGGCTGGAATTATTACGAGGGCCTGCATCCATACGCGGGCCAGCCGCCCGCAGGGATAAGTATTACCATGCCCGTCACGGAATACAGTCACGCTGAAGGCGGATGTTCTATCACTGGCGGATATGTTTATCGTGGTGCGATGGCTGAATGGCAGGGCATCTATCTCTACGGCGATTTTTGTACGGGAGAAATCTGGGGGCTGGTCAACTCAAAAAACGGCCGGCAGTCTCAAATCCTGTTTGAAACGGGCTTCAACATCACCACCTTCGGCCAGGATTCATCTGGCGAAATCTATCTTGCTGACCGCGGCAGTGGCATTTATCGTCTCGGAAAATAAAATAATGGGCAGGTACAAACTCGGCCTTTTTAGTCCTAAAAATGGGCTATTTGTCACGCGCGCTTGTGACGCGTGTCACTGGCTATGTCGTCTGACATGCTTTAAACTAGCAAAGTAATCTGGAGGTGTCAGATGGCGGTTCGTACTTGGGAAGTCAGCAAGATCAAGTATTGTGAGTATGTTGGACACGAGATCGCGCTGGAAACTGAAGTGGTTTATCCCGCTGAACATTTGCCTGAACAGTTGCCGAGAGTGGTCGCTCATCGCTGTTCGAATGCCATCGCCTGCAACCAGTTAGATAAGCCCGTTTGCGTCTGGTGCGGCACCAATCCCGACCATCAACCTTTGTGAACTAAGTGGGCTTCCTCCGAAGCCTGCCTGGTAGACTCTCTCTCCTCCCTCTGAGTTGGTCTTTGGCTATCCCGCGAGTGATCGCGGGATATGCCGTTAATTATGTCTAACTCGTCATTTCTTTCAGAAATGCTGCGACAATTTCATCCGCAGGTTTGGCTTTGATCTGCCGGGCAGGTCCAACCTGCCTTAACTTCCCTTTCACAATCACGGCTACCCGACTTCCAAGTTGGGCTGCTTCTTTTAAATCATGTGTGACGAAAATGGCCGTGCGATGGTTTTCCGTCAGCAAAGCGGATAATTCATCCAGCAGTTTGGCGCGCGTAGGCGGGTCGAGGGACGAGAAGGGTTCATCGAGCAACATCAACTCAGGCTCCAGCACAAATGCGCGCGCCAGGCTGACTCTCTGCGCCTCGCCCCCGGACAATTCGCCTGCCCGCCGTTTCGCCAGCGACTCAATCCCCAATTGCTTTAACCATTTCATCACTCGCGCTCGAGCTTCATCTTTTGACACACCTCGAAATTTAAGTCCCAGGGTGACGTTTCCCTCCACCGACATATCCATTAACAAGGGGGCTTGAAAGACAAAGGAAATCCGGCGGCGATATTCGAGACCATTTAGTTTGGTTAATGGGTTCCCATCGAAAACAATCTCGCCGCTGGTAGGTTTGATCAGGCGTGCCAGCACGAGCAGCAGGGTACTTTTGCCCGCGCCGTTCGGTCCGATAATTGCCAGCGTCTCGCCGCGTGTGATGTCCAGCGAATCAACCTTCAGTGTTTCGCGTCCGCCGCGCCGCACCAGAAGATTGTTAATGGCGATCAACCTGCTCATCGCTTTGCCCCCCTTTGTTGGATCCAGGTCAAGGCCCAGTTCACGAGGAAGGTGATGATGAGCAATAGAGTGCCCAAGGCAATCGCGTTATTGAACTCTCCCTTGCTGGTTTCCAGCACGATGGCTGTTGTCAGCACGCGCGTCTGGTAACGGATGTTTCCTCCCACCATCATGGATGCGCCGACCTCCGAGATAACACTGCCAAACCCCGCCATTAAAGCGGCCAGCAAAGGCAACCTTGCCTCGCGCCATAACATCCAAATCATTTGCAGGCGTGATGCTCCCAGGCCGAGGAGTTGTAATTGCAGGCGCTGATCAAGTGCCTGCAAAGCCGCAACAGTTAACCCCGCCACTACCGGGAAAGCAATGACCACCTGTGCGATTACCATCGCGGTGGGTGTGTATATAAGACTAAAGTCGCCGAGTGGCCCCGAGCGCCAGAGCGTCATTGCCACAGCCAACCCGACCACTACGGGCGGCAATCCCATACCGGTGTTGACGATGCTGAGCAAGAAGGAGCGTCCGGGGAATTTTCCCAAGGCCAGCCATGTGCCAAGCGGCAACCCCAGCAGGAGACTGATGGCAGTCGCCACGCCGGAGATTTGCAGGGAAAGGATCGTGATCTGAAAAACTTCGGGATCGAATGGCATGTTACAAAAAAGAAAACGAGAAACGAGTGCAGTCTAATCCTACCCGTTTCTCGTTATCCATTGATGAAATAGTTATAGGTTACAGACCAAGGTCTGCATCGGTCTTGGTCGCATCCGGGAAGAAGAGCGGAGCGCCGAACTTGTCCACGCCAAATTTGCCAATCACAGCCTGAATATCCGGCGATGTAATCCACTTGGCAAAGACAAGCGCGCCATCATAATTGATCTTCGGCCACTTGTCCGGATTGACGGTAATCACGTGATAGACATTCAGTAAAGTAGTATCCTTTTCAACCAGGATATCGAGCTGAAGGTTGGCCTTGGTTGCCAGATAGGTGGCGCGGTCGGTCAATGTATAAGCGCCCTTTTCTGATGCAATCGTCAATGTCTGGCCCATGCCCTGCCCAGACTCAACATACCAGGCCGGTTTCGTTCCAGCGGGATCGATCGCGGCGCTTTTCCACAATGCCAATTCTTTTGTGTTTGTGCCTGATTGGTCGCCGCGCGAAATGAACGTGGCGCCTGCGGCGGCAATTTTCTTGAACGCGTCCACCGCGCTGGCATCGCCTTTGATACCCGCCGGGTCGGCCGTGGGACCAACGACGATGAAATCGTTGTGCATGACGAGGAAGCGTTCCTTGCCAAAGCCGCCATCCATATAAGTTTTCTCGGACGATGGCGCATGGACGAGCAAAACATCCGCATTGCCTTCCTGACCCATCTTTAATGCTGCCCCGGTCCCAACCGCAACAGTTTTGACCGTGTAGCCGGTCTGCTGTTCAAAGAGCGGGATCAACACATCGAGCAATCCCGAGTCTTGCGTGGAAGTGGTGGTTGACAGGATCAGGTTCGGGTTGGCGGGCGCGGCGACAGATGTCGGCGCGAGGGTGGGGGACTCAGTTGCAACGAGGGCCGGTGTAACGGGAGCCGCTGTCGGCGCGGCTGAGCCGCAGGCTGACAAAGTCAGGGCCAGGATCAGGCCAAGAGTCAAAAGGATATTGCGTGTTGTGAGTTTCATCCGTGTTTCCTTATTGAGTAGATTTGGGTGACAGACGATGGATGCCGAGCACGATGAGCGCGCCGATGAATCCACCGATCAAACCGAAGAGTAAATGGCTGGCAATGGGATAAAGCACGCCGAAGCGGAAGGAACCAAACGGCCAGCCCATGATGGCGTTGATAACGAGTTGTCCGAGCGGCTTGGTGATGTGCGCGAGGCCGCCGATCAAAACCAGGAACCAAAGCTTGTTTGCGTAACGAGGAAAATAATAGAAAGCAATGTCCATTACAGGGCCGGGCAAAAGATAGAACAGCGCTGTGAAGGGATTGGCGGTATGCAAAGCCGGAATAAAAGTTGCTGCCGATGCGCCCACACTTGCCAGACTTCCCGCGCCGCGAAAGCGCGACGACATGCGTC
>JAKBYW010000253.1:0-4289 GCA_021840275.1 Chloroflexota bacterium
TGAGGAGGGAGTTACTAAAGCTGAGGCGGAGAAAGCGCGGACCCAAATCGAGGCCGCCGGCGGGATCGAAGAAGTCGAGGCCGAGGAAGAGGAGGCTGAAGGCGAGGAAGACCAAGAAGAACCGGAAGAGGAAGAGCAGGAAGAAACGGAAGGCGAAGGGGAAGCGGCGGAGATTGAAGCAGCGGAGGCTGAATCGAACGAGGATGAAGAAGAAGGCTGGGAAGAAGAAGAGCCTGAAGAGCAGGAAGAATGGGACGAGGCAGAGAAAGAAGAGGAGGGCGCAGAAGAATCTGAGGAGGGTCAGGAGGAGGAAGACGAAGAAGAAGAGGGCGAGGGAGAAGGCCAGGAAGAGGAAGAGGCGGAAGCGGAGACTGAGGAAAGCGACGATGAAGAGCCAGAGGAAACAGAGTGGCCGGAATTCGAGGAGAACGGAATTGAACCTGAAGAATCGTTTCCGGATGAAGAGGATGAAATGCCCGGTGTGGATTGAAATGAAAGAGGATGCGGTTTTCCACATCCTCTTCGGTTAGCGTTTATAGCGTTTGACTCTATTGTTCGGTGGCGGCGCATCCAGGGGACGATAACGAGGTACGACCGAGCGATACATGAGCGCGTAGAGGACGGAAGTCAATGTCTCCAGGATAATGGTGATGAGAAACGCCAAAGACAAGATTGCATAGAGATTGTTTTGGCTCTGTATAAATGCCCACAACGGGACCAGCGCGTTGATTTTCCAAAGAAGAGGGTGAATGGCGGGAGGTCCCATAAGTTGGTAGGGTATTGGCCAGCCCAGTTGGGAGCCGGTGTCGATCAACATATAGGCGCCTGCGTAGGAAATGATTGGCATGATCAAGCTAATCATGCAGCCGATCCCGCGCCAGATGGGGTGCGGACCCGCAGGAGGCGGAGACGATTGCCTATTCATTGGATTATATACTCCCATGCTCTACCTCTCAGGCTTTGATTTGGCTTGCATCTTCAATGGCTTGGATAATTTTATAGTAGCCGGTGCACCGGCATAAATTGCCGGTGATGGCCTGCTCGATTTCATCCTTGCTTGGATTTGGATTCTCTTCCAGCAATTTCGCGGCAGACATGATGAAGCCCGGCGTGCAGTATCCGCATTGGACGGCGCCATCTTCGACGAAAGCCTGCTGCACGGGATGAAGGTTTTCGTTGTCCGCTAAACCTTCGATGGTGACGATCTGCGCGCCGTGCGCGCGCGGCGCGGGCACGAGACAAGACATCACGGCTTTGCCGTCCAGATAAACTGTGCAGGCGCCGCACTCGCCTTCGGCACAGCCTTCCTTGGTTCCGATCAATTCGCCTTCTTCGCGTAACAAGTGCAGCAAAGTTTTTTCATGGCCGTGATCGAACGAATATTTTTTGCCGTTGATCGTCGTTTCGATGGACGACGATGATTTTATCGTCCGTGGTGTTTCGTCTTTCGTCGGTTTGCCCCACAACAGAACTGGCTCATCCGGAAAGCCGTTTTTCTCGGTCTTGTCGCGGATGGATTTCAGTCCGCGCGAGGTAATGACCTTGACCATTTCATGCCGATACGCAGCGGATGAGCGGATGTCGTCAATGGGATGCGTGGCGGACTTGGCGAGTTCGGCGGCCTGCGCGATGACTTCATCGGTCAATTTTTTGCCGATGAGATAAGCCTCCGCTTCGGGCGCGTGGACGATGGTCGGCGCGACGGCCCCAAACGTGATCGAAGCCGATTTAATGGATCTCGCTTTCAGATCCAGAATGATTGCCACGTTGACTAGAGAGATGGCTTGGGCGCGGCGCAGGGCCAGTTTGATGAACGTCCCGCGCTGGCCACGGGTCATGGCCGGGAAAGAGATGTCCACCAGCATTTCATCGGCTTGCATGACAGTCCTGCGGACACCGGTATAAAAATCCTTTAGCAAGACAGAGCGTTCGCCGCGTGTGGATGCAAGCGTAACCGATGCATTCAAGGCGACGAGCGGCGTGATGGTGTCGTTGGCGGGCGAAGCAGTAATGAGATTGCCCGCCACGGTGCCGCGATTGCGAATCTGCGGCGCGCCGACTTCCCAAGCTGCGCGGGCGAGAGGATAAGCCTGCTCTCGAATAAGCTCGGACGCGGCACAATGATTATGTGTGACGAGCGGGCCAAGATGGATGAGGCTGTCTTCGTCAAGCGTGATCTGGTCGAGGCCGGGGATGCGCGTCACGTCAATGAGCGTGTCAATGCCTTTGCGGACGCCGCGCTCCAGCTCAAGAATCAAATCAGTCGCGCCTGCGACAATGCGGGCGCGCTCCTTTTTTTCGCTGAGGATTTTTAGAACTTCATCGGTGGAAGCTGCGTTGATGTAGTTATGCCACATGGTGTGCGCATGTCATTGCGAGGAGGGTGTTTTCCCCGACGAAGCAATCTCCGTATTGCGAAAGGGGATTGCTTCGGGACCCTGAAGAACACAGGGCAGGCGAACACCCTCGCAATGGCATTATGAAAATTATTTTCCGCTTCCGGTAAACGCTTCGGAGCGATTGTTGAAGTTTTCAACGGCCTGCCGTCCCAGCGTGGTGACGTTGCGGATCGCGGCGGGCAGAGCATTGTCATCGCCCAGGCTGGCCTCAACGTTATCCAACCCGCTGCTGACTTGATCGGCCAGCGTGAAAAAGGCCAGGTCGAAGTTGTAAAGCGCTTCGAGTTCCTTCTCGTTGATCTTGACCGCATCGAACAGACCAGAATAGCCGCGGGCAGCGGTGCTGATCTTGTCAATGAAAGTGCGGAGTTGAATGGCGGCTTTCTCCATATCATCCACATATTCGATCTTGCCCGCGTTGACCAGATCGGTTTGCAGGTTCGAGGCGCGCTTCCAAAGTTCATTGAAGCGTCGCGCTACTGTGTCGCGTACTAACTTGTCGGCATCGCGGCGGTTCTGTCGTTCAACGTAGCCGCTAAAGCCGGGGATAAATGAAGCCAGTTTTTTGAATGGATCCATCTGGCCGCTTACATTTTGAAACATGTCAGTCATTTGTGCCTCCTGCGATGATATACGAGTTCAAGGAAACTTAAGTTGTGCGAACCCATTATAGCCTTAGTTTCTGGTTATAATCAAGCAGACAAACTTCCTATTCTGAGCAATCACGTCAGGCAAGGAAACAAACCTTTCTCGCTAAGTGAATGTTTCTTGAATCAAGAATTAGCCACAGATGAACGCGGACGAGCTCTGATTTTTGGAAAAGCGCTGTAAAATCCTTTTTGTCCGTGTATACGCTAATGAGTTTCGAAACGCTTTCTGAGAGCGAGAAATTAAACCGCTCGGCGTGTGCTGTGCGCGCAACATCGAGCAAGGAGAAATGAGATGACAACTGATATTCAATCCTTATTGGGCAGTAAAGCCGAATCGCTGCTCGGCTTCAATTCGCCCAAAATTCCCAAAGAGCGTTTGCATCTACCAGGTCCCGATTTTCTGGACAACGTTTCCATGCAATCAGATCGCAACAACCGCGTACTCGGCAATCTGGCGTGGATGTACAGCCACGGACGGCTGGGCGGGACAGGCTATCTTTCCATTTTGCCCGTTGACCAGGGCATTGAACATTCTGGCGGCGCGAGTTTCGCAAAGAACCCTGATTACTTCGACCCCGAAAACATCGTCAAACTTGCCATCCAAGGCAGCTGTAACGCGGTCGCCTCCACGTTTGGTGTGCTGGGAATTATCGCCCGCAAGTACGCGCACAAAATCCCGTTCATCGTGAAGATCAATCACAACGAACTGCTGACGTATCCGAACAGCTTCGAGCAGATTCTGTTTGGCAACGTCAAGCAGGCGTACGAGATGGGCGCGGCAGCCGTCGGCGCGACGATCTATTTCGGTTCGGACGATTCACATCGTGAACTGATCGAGATCGCGCAGGCATTCGCACTGGCGCATGAACTTGGCCTGGCGACCGTCCTGTGGTGCTATCTGAGAAATCCTGCTTTCAAGAAGGATAAGGACTACCACGTGTCCGCTGACCTGACCGGGCAGGCGAACCATCTCGGCGTCACGATTCAAGCGGATATCATCAAACAAAAAATGGCGGAAAACAACGGCGGCTATATCGCCTTGAACACGGATGGCGTTTCGTATGGCAAGTACGACAAGCGCATTTACAGCGAATTAACCAGTGACCATCCCATCGATCTGTGCCGCTATCAAGTGGCGAACTGCTACATGGGACGCATCGGACTCATCAACAGCGGCGGCGCCAGCGGCGACAACGATTTTGGCGATGCGGCGGCCACCGCCGTGATCAACAAACGCGCC
>JAKBYW010000254.1:0-4247 GCA_021840275.1 Chloroflexota bacterium
CTGATGATCTCCTGTGCCGGGTTAACGTATTGAATTATCCCTTTGGAGTCTGTAATGATGACAGCCTCCGCCGCATGCTCCATAGCTTCAAAAAGCAATCTGTGGCTTTCCTCCGCACGCCTGAGATCGGTGACGTCATGAATTGTCCCAATCACAGTGTTCTTTTCGGCGTCATAATTGGCTATTGAATGAATATCAATAACTTGATCGTCATTTGCTCTTTTTATTTGAAACTCAACGTCATAAGGCGCTCCATTTTCAATTAGAGCGAGCAACCTTTCATTGAGCGGAGATCTGAACTCGGGCAACGGAAATTTCTGAATATCTTCAAGAGATAATTCCTGCCGACCAAGGCCGTAAATTTTCCTTGCCCCACCAGATGCGGTGACTCTTTTTGTGGAAAGATCAATCTCCCAATTACCTAACCGAGCAATAAGTTCAGCTCTACCGAAACGGTACTCGTTCCGCCGAAGATCTTCCTCTGCCAGTTTGCGCTCTGTGATATCACGGTGAAGCCATAAACGGCCATACAGTTCCCCATCAATAAAAATGGGAATGAAGTCTCTTATGCAGATTCGGCCATCATTTAAGGTAATTTCTTCATCCTTCACGGGGAGCCCCTCCGCAACGATTGACCGTATACGGTTGAGGGCTTCATCTGGTTCATGAAAAGCGTGTTGGATTCGTTGAATTACTTCTAGCGGCGTAAGCCCTTTCAGTTTGGCCGGAGGATCATGCATGTCAAATAGATCACAAAATGCCTGGTTAGCAAACTCTACTCGGCCGTCCTCAGACACAACCAGCGCTCCCTCATACATTCTTGAAAGAATCGTATGATAGCGCTCGACGGCATCAGATAATAATTCTTCAGCTCGTTTGCGCTCAGTAATGTCGGTGGCGATATGAATAATCTTTTCGATTGTGCCGTCTTTGTCGAAAACGGGAGTGCAGGAGACAAGAAAATGTCGGCCCAGCGCCTCCATCTCCATTTCTACGGGATCCACTGAACCCGATTTGAGAAGGGCTTCCATGGGGCAGGCATGCGGCGCCTCACCACTGTTGTGGAAGATCTCATAGCATTTGGCGTTAAACAATTCTTCGAGAGATTTGCCGGTGGCCTCGATGGTCGCCTTGTTGGCGGCCACAATGCGATGTTCTTTGTCCATAATAATGGTGGGGTGGCCTATGGCTTGGAAGATATCTTCCCAGTCTTGGCGGCTCCTGCGAAGATCATTTTCAGCCCCTTTTTGCTCGGTGATATCCTGAAATATGCAGTGGGTTTGTTTGAATCCTCCCCGTTGGTCACGAGCTATCTGCCCATTGAAAATAACTGAAATTATTGAGGCGTCTTTTCTGACCATCTCAAATTCAACGCCATGTATTTGTCCTGCGGCCTTGAATCTTGGAAAGTTAATCTTGAAATGGTCTTGATAGCCGGGAGCCAAGAAATCATCGAACCATTTTCCTATAACTTCTTCACGGGAATAGCCCAAGGTGTCAAGCCATGCGTGGTTAACAGCTAAGATGCATCCGTTTTCATCAAGAGATTGGTAACCGACAGGAGCATTTTCAACATCCAGGACTGTAGCCTGAACAGTTTCCAGTTCCGCTATCCTGCGGCGCATGTCGTTCAATTCATCAATAAGCTGGTCTTTGGTCTTCTCATGATCTTGCATGGAACGATCCTCCTGACAGGAGCTTTACGTGCCAGTGGTGGATGTTTCTTCGCCGTACTGATCACTGATGTAAACTAATGGATAAGAGTAAGACAGTTGTCAAAATATTTCTCTGAGGCTAAGTGATCGTTGACGGTCGCAAAGTTCCACCAACATTCACTTGCTGTCCGGTCGTGCGCCTCCAGGCCTGAAGGTATCCAGGCGAAATTTCATGCGAACTTTGTACTGGTTGGGTATGCCCTCAGTAGTTATGCCCTTGATGTACACCCTCTCAGCCCCGGCCCCTTTTCCCAGTTTCTCGTAGATCCCACCTAAAAGAATGTAGGCGTCGGCATAGGCTGGATGTTTGGTAATGAGGTCATCCAGTACAATTGCGGCGCCTGTGAGATCCCCCTTTTGTTGCTGATAGAAAGCGAGCGTAAAGGCATACCTGGGCACGTCCGGTCTGATCTCCGCGGCTTTTCTGCAGAAGTCCACCGCCTCATTGAGACGGTCCTTTGACAGAATTACGCAGAGGTTGTATGCCGCTTGAGCCATCTGAGGATCGGTTTTCAGCGCTGCTCGAAGGCGCCTTTCCGCCGTGACGAGATCATTCTCCTCGGCCTTCAGCAGGCCCATGTTAAAATTTGCGGCAGCGTTGTCAGGGGCTACTGTGAGAGCCTTACTCAACGCCTCCTCTGCCATTTTGTTCTCTCCCATTCGGGCATAAGCCATTGCTTCGTTCACCATGGCTAGCACTCCGCGCGGCTCCATCTTGAGCGCTGTCTCATACGAAGCGACCGCTTGTTTGAAATCTCCTCGGTCCAGGTAATAATTGCCAAGATTGTAATAAGAATCCCATTGGTCAGGACGTGACAGGATTGAAGTTAGATACTCCTCATTTGCGGTTTGAACTTTTTTCTTGGCTGCGTCATTAAGTGGAAGATTTCTGTAACCGGCAAGCGCCGCTGCGGCTCGAATACGAACAAGGCGGCAGTCATCGCCGGCAGCCTCAACGAGCGCTGGAACAGATTCAGGGGTTGGCGCATTTTGCAGGGCAGTGGCGGCCGCGGAGCGCACGAGCGGCGACGGGTCTTTGATCGCCTTGAGCAACGCCGGGACTACTCTCGGGTCCCCAGAAGCCTGAATGAGTCGTATAAGCCCCGTGGCAAAGATTTCGTCCCGATCTTTGCTCGTCACGTAGTCGAGCATCTCGGGCAGCCTGGTCCAATCTCTTGTCCTAGCAGCAACGATTAACCCGGCCCGGTGGACTACCGCAGTCTGATAATCTCTTTTGCGCCAATTGCGGACCCATTCGTCAGCCCACTGAGGCGTCTTGTCCTTGTGGCATCCATTGCAGGCGTTGGGTGACTTATATGCCATGGTGGCAGCGGGCGCGGGTGGAAGCATCGAGTGGTCGCTCCTGCGCATCCGGGCGAATTCCGTTGTAGGCATATGGCAGGAAATGCACCTATTTCCCGGACTGTTGGCCTTGTGGCGTGTGTGCTCCGCAGCATTGTCGACCCTGTCTTTGTGGCAGGGCATGCACGCCTGATTGGCCTTTTCGTCGTCCTTGAACTTGTACCGACCGCTCGATGTATGGCAATGCAGACAGTCCAGCCTGCCTGATTTCGCACAGGGGCTCATGAGCCAAGAAGTGTAAGTGTAGTTTTCTCCGAGATCCCTGCCATCCGGGTAATAATCCGGGCTTTCCAGTGTCACCAGTCCAAAATGATCGAAAAACCTATCTCCCAGTTTGAAGGTGGGTGTTAGGACTACTGCTTTGGCATGACAACTCGAACAGGTCGCGTTGTTTTGTTCGTGAGTAAAATCCCTACCACACCTCATTATTTTCAGGTCCTTTGGAACAGTCCCTTTTGGAGCTTCTTGGCAGACACGAACATGTTCCTGGGCAGGGCCATGACAGGTCTCGCAGTTTATTCCGGATTCCTTCCAGGTTGTTTGGTAGGTATCAGACTTGAGATCGTAGTTTGTCGAAACCTGGCTAACATGGCATCCATAACAGGATGTGTTGAAAGTGTACTGCCAGTCCTTCCAGTGTATCGATTGATCCGTCTGACCCGGAAAGTGCCGCACCCCGCTAGCAGCCATGTCGAACCATTCTTTTTTGTTCAGGTCGTAGGCAACGGGCAGAGTCTGCAGCCGACCGCTATCAAGGGTTGTCAGAAAGTAATACACATTCTTGCCCCCCATCACATAGTCTGTCCGGTATTTCTTCTGGCCTGCCGGGCCTCGTTCAATGACCCATCCTGTATCGCCCGCTACGTCAGCGCGATAGTGGGAGTCACCTATAGCGATCTCGTCGGTCTGGGGGGAAAGATTTCTGCGGGCCAGTTCAGCGGTATACGGCTGCATTGCCAGCCCGTGATGCGAAGGGGCCCACAACTTGTAAAATTTCTCGTGACATTTCCGGCAACTTGTAGACCCACTATAGCGGTCTGAGGATACACTCACGCTCGAGGGCGATTCGTTTGCGGTTACGGGTGTGTAATAGAAAAATATCAAAGAAACCATCGTAATTATAAAGACCACGAACATAATCATGCCGGTCTTGTTTCTTTTCATCAACCG
>JAKBYW010000255.1:0-4226 GCA_021840275.1 Chloroflexota bacterium
CCTTTTGGCTTTTTGTTCGGTGGGGTGATGGGATTGATTCCGTTGGCGCTGCTGGCCCTGGTCCTTTACGGCGCGTATCGAATGGGCAAAAGCTCAGTGAAGCCTATGGTTATGGCCGCAACATCAACACCGAGTATCGCAACGCATGCCTGTGCAAAATGCGGCACAGCGGTTCAGGACGGTTCCAAGTTCTGCCTGGAATGCGGCAAAAAACAGTAAACGATTAATCAACACAAAAAGGATGGAGACTTATGCTCTTCATCCTTTTTGTTTAAATCGTTTTATGGCAAACCAGTCCCTTCAAATATGTCCCCTCCGGGAAATTCAATGAGACCGGATGATCGGCGGCCTGCGAAAGATGCTCGACGATCTGTGCGTCCACATTTGCATCCAGCGCGGCGCCCGCCACGATTTTTTGGAACAAGTCCGCGTCGACGCCGCCGGAGCAGGAGAAGGTAAAAAGGATTCCGCCGGGACGCAATAATTTGAAAGCCAGCAGATTGATATCTTTATAAGCGCGCGCAGCCTTATCAACCTGTGAAGCCGTCGGCGCAAATTTTGGCGGATCAAGGACGATCATGTCGAACGAGCAACGTTCATCACGGAATTTTCTCAGACGTTGGAAAACATCTGCTTCGATCCACTCTGGTTCCGGCAGACCGTTTAATAAGACATTCTCACGTCCAAGCCTGAGCGCCTCCGCTGACGAGTCAACCGAGACGACAGATTTCGCGCCACCCGCCAGCGCGTTGATAGTGAATCCGCCCGTGTAGCAAAAACAATCCAGCACATCCTTATCCTTCGCCAGCTCGCGCACCCGCTGACGGTTGGCGCGCTGGTCGAGATAAAAGCCGGTCTTGTGGCCGGAGGCAATATCCACGAGGAATTTTAGACCGTGTTCGATAATGACGATATTAGATATTCGAGATTCGATATTCGGCTTTGAATCCGATTCTCGAATTATCGAATTTCGAAGTACGCCGATATGCGGCGGCAATCCTTCGAGTTCGCGCACATCGGCGTCGGAGCGTTCGTAGATATTTTTCAGGCCGGTTTCTTCCAGCAGAATATCTGCGATGGTTTCCTTCCAAAATTCTGAACCGGCCGTCAAGGATTGAAGCACAAGCATATCGCCATAACGGTCAACGATCAGGCCGGGCAGGCCGTCTGATTCGGCATGAATGAGACGAACCGCATCGGTGTCATGTGTCAAGTGCCAGGTGTCACGCGAGTGAATTGCAGATTTGATTCGCCTGCGGAAAAAATCTGCGTCAATGGGTTCATTGTTGAAAGTCCAAACGCGGGCGCGGATTTGGGAGGTGGGCGAGTAGGCGGCTCGGGCGAGGAAATCGCCATTAAACGAGAGCAGGTTCAACGTCGCGCCGGAGGCGGCCGAAGGTTCATCCACACGTTCGACCGCGCCGGAAAATATCCACGGATGGCGTCGAAGCAGGGATTTTTCGCGCCCGGATTTGAGAATAAGTGAGGCCATGCGGTGAGTTTATCATAGACGTGGTATCATCGCCGCTTATGTTGAAACCCATCCGCTGGAAAACGTTTGTGCGCGACATGCTGAAGATCCAGGTCGGCTTCGCGTTGTTCGGAATTTCGATAGCGGCCATGATCCGCGCCAATCTCGGAGTGAGTGCGTGGTCGGTGTTGGACGTGGCGCTCTCGCAGATCACACATCGGACGCCGGGCACGATGACGGTGGCGGTTGGATTCACAGTGCTGGCGGTGGCAATGCTTTTGCGCGAACGGGTGGGCTGGGGAACACTGGCAAATATTTTAAGCATCGGGCCGTGGGAGGATTTATTCTTGTATTTGATCCCGTCCATCAAAAACAATTTGCCTTTGCAGATCACGATGCTGCTCGGCGCAATTTTGATCCAGGGAATCGCAAGCGCTGTTTATATCGGCGTGGAAGCGGGCGCGGGTCCGCGCGACAGTTTGATGCTTGCGATCAATCGGACAACGGGACTGACGGTTGGATGGGCGCGCGGCGCGATTGAATTGAGCGTGGTTGTGATTGGATGGCTGCTTGGCGGTCCGGCTGGAATCGGAACGGTGGCCTTCGCGGCGTTGATCGGGCCTGCGGTGCAAAGGTCATTCAAGATATTTCACGTCCATCCGCATGAGCCCATCGCTGCAGAAGAGGGAACGGATTAGATTCGGAAGCGCAAAGGCTGGAACTTATCAATTATACGGCATAGCCGTATAATGAGTTAATGGAATTCATCGAAGCCATCGCCTTCACCAAATACGTCCATGATTACTGTCTGATGATGAATACGCTGGCTTACAAAGTTTTTTGGTATCTTTACAATAAAGCGGGGTGTTTTGGGAGGGCTTCGCCCTCCCAAAACACCCCGCTTCCCCCTTCTTTTTGAGAAGATACGTTTTTTGCTTCAATATCCAGAGTCAGGCAAAGTAGTTCGTGGCTCCGGCGGTATCCGAAAAGTCCGCTGGGCAATATCAGGAAAAGGTAAAAGCGGCGGCGTGCGGGTGATTTACTACTTCAAAAAGCAGGATGACGAAATCTGGCTTTTGACCACTACGCAGCAAGAATGAAGTAGAAAATATTCCCGCTCATGTATTACGTCAAATCGCAAAGGAAATCGAAAATGTCTAAGCGTGATATTGGTCAGGAAATTCTCGAAGGTATTCATGACATTAAAGCTCACAAGGCAGGTGAGAAAATTTTACGCGTCCACACTCTGAAAGAGCCAGCGCCACCGCAAATAATCCGCTCTAAATTGAAGTTGTCGCAATCGGCTTTTGCGGGTTTGATGGGTGTGAGTCTGCGAACTGTTCAAGATTGGGAACAGGGAAGGCGCAAGCCAAGCGGTCCCGCTGTCGCATTGCTGCGTATTGCTGAGCAAAAGCCAGAAGTATTCATGCAGTTATCTTAAGCAAATACACCTAAAATTAAGACGTTGCGCGCTCGCCTGCCACCGCTAACAAAACCGCCACCGAAAAGGTGGCGGTTTGCGTTATTTGATAATCCCGATCTGTTTTCCAGCCGTGGCGATGACGTCCATCGCGCGCTGGATCTCATCCGGCTCGTGTGCGGCGGTGACCGTCGCACGCAGGCGCGCCTGGCCTTCGGGCACAGCAGGCGACACCACCGGCAAAACAAAGACATCATGATGCTGCGCTTCACGCGTCATGATGAAGGCCTTTTCGTCCGTGCCACACAGTACGGGGACGATGGCGGTCGTGGTCAGGCCGGTATCAAAGCCATAAGATTTGAGTCCGTTGATGAACTGCTCCCCATTCCTGCGGAGTTTATCGACGCGCCAGGGTTCGTCCAAAATGACTTTGAAGGCTTCATTGGCGGCCGCGGCTTGCGCGGGCGGAATGGCCGCCGAGAAAATATAGGCGCGGCTGGCGTGACGGAAATAATTGATCAATTCTTTTTTGCCCGCCACATATCCGCCCACGGATGGAATGGTCTTGCTCAACGTCCCCATCTTGATATCAATCACATCTTCGAGGCCGAAATGTTCCTCGATGCCGCGTCCGGTCTTGCCGAGCACACCGATCGAATGGGCTTCGTCCATCATCAAATACGCGCCGTACTTTTTGCAGACTTCGACCATCTTAGGCAGGTCGATCACGTCGCCGTCCATCGAGAAGACGGCGTCAGCGATGACCAGTTTCGAGACGCCATCAGGAATTTGTTGGAGTCGTTTCGCCAGATCATCCATATCATTATGTTTGAAGCGGCGGAACTCCGCACCGGACATCAGGCATCCGTCCACGATGGAGGCGTGATTGAGTTTATCGGACAAAACATAATCGCCGCGTCCCATCAAGGTCGAGACGACGGTCAGGTTGGTGACATATCCGGATGTATAAGTGATCGCAGATTCGGCGTGCTTGAAGTGTGCGATGGTCTCTTCGAGTTCGTCATGAATGGTCAGCGTACCTGCCAGTGTGCGGACGCCGTTCGTGCCAGTGCCGAATTTATCGACGGCTTTCTTGGCAGCCTCATTAATGCGTGGATGGCCGATCAAACCAAGATAACCATACGAGGCATACATGCCCATCTCACGTCCATGCACCAACACTTTGGCTCCGGCGCGGATCTCTTGGATGGGTTGATTATAAAAATACAGATCATTTTCCTTGAGCATCGAAACGCGCTCGCTGAAGGCCTGGATGCGGCGCGAGACGGCATCATCTTTATCGAAATTCATATTTGACTCCTGAAGAACAATTGG
>JAKBYW010000256.1:0-4219 GCA_021840275.1 Chloroflexota bacterium
AGCCGGATTTCGATTACCTCTTTTGGGCAGTGTTGATCATAACAACGGGCCTACTGATTCGCGGGCGCAAGCCGCCTCCGCCACCGAGCGGACGTTTTGGCATTCTGAAAAAAATGCGGTCTGGCTCGAAGAAAGAAAAAGAAGAAGGAAAGAAATGAAATCATGACCAAATTAACCAGCCTCTCGGATGCAATTTCAAAATATGTGGACGACGGCGACACGGTCTATGCCGCGGGATTCACACATTTGATCCCTTTCGCGGCCGGACACGAGATCATGCGCCTCAAAAAACGGGGGCTCGTGCTGGCGCGCGCCACCCCGGACCTGATCTACGATCAAATGGTCGCCGCGAATTGCGCCCGCAAAGTCATCTTTTCATACATGGGCAACCCTGGTGTTGGATCATTGCGAATTGTCCGCTCGGCAATTGAGCAAGGCAAACTCGAATGGGAGGAATATTCCCATTTCGGAATGATCACGCGTTTGCAGGCCGGCGCCTCTGGTCTGCCATTCTTGCCGATGAATCAAACTGCGGTGAGCGATCTTGAAAGAGCGAATCCGAACATCAAGCGCATCCCTGATCCATTTGGCGGCAAGGATGTGATCGTCGTTCCGGCATTGAATCCGGATGTTGCCATCGTCCACGTGCAACGCGCGGATGTCAACGGCAATGCACATTTGTGGGGCATCATCGGTGAGCAAAAAGAAGCCGCCTTTGCCGCGAAAAAAGTCATCCTGACTGCAGAAGAAATCGTGGACCAGGCCGTTATCAGGTCCGACCCGAACCGTACGTTGATCCCATCCGTGGTTGTGGATGCCGTTTGTCACGTCCCGTATTCCTGCCATCCCTCCTACGCGCAAGGCTATTACGACCGCGACAACGAGTTCTACATGAAATGGGACAAAGTCAGCGAATCGCCCGAAGCCGTCAAAAGCTGGCTGGACGAATGGGTCCACGGCGTCAAGGATCGGGAAGAATATTGGCAGAAACTTGGCGAAGAGACGCACCAGAGATTACAGGTCGAACCGCGCATGAGCGAAGCAATTAATTACGGAAACTATTGATCCGCTAATCTGCGCGAATAAACGCGAATATTTCTGAGGGATTATGGTTGACTTGCTTTTGAAAGATGAAGTTTACAGAATCGTTGGCGCAGCAATGGAAGTATACAATCAACTGGGCACAGGATTTCTCGAACCGGTTTATCAGGAAGCAATGGAGATGGAAGTTGGTGAGAGAATGATTCCGACAAAGTCGCAGCATGAGATCGTTATTAATTACAAAAACAGGCAGTTGAAAAAATTCTACATAGCCGATTTGCTGTGCTTCGACCAAATTATTGTCGAATTAAAAGCGATAGATAAATTAACTTCCCGGGAAGAAGCACAACTCATCAACTATTTAAAAGCGACCAACCTGCAGGTAGGTCTTTTAATAAACTTCGGCTCAGAAAACAAGTTGGAATGGAGACGGCTTGTATTGACGCCAGATGGCTCAAGCAAACAGCAGCCACGTGTTTTGCGCGAAAGCGAAGCCCATTATAAAATTCGTGAGGATTAGCGTAGATTAGCGGATGAATAAATCGTCTTCCCTTTCCTCCTTATCCCCTATCCCCTCTCTTGATTTCGACGGCACAGGCCGACCACTGCATTTCCTGCACGCCAATGGCTACCCGCCTGCCTGCTATCAACCATTACTTGATTTGTTAAAAACCAGGCACCGGGTTTTTGGAATGTTGCTGCGACCTCTATGGCCGGACTCCAAACCGGACGAAATAAAAGATTGGCATCCGTTCAGTGAAGATTTGCTTCATTTTCTCGATGAACAAAAGGCTGGTCCTGTCATCGGCCTGGGACATTCCATCGGAGCGATTGTCACATTGCGCGCCGCGCTCAAAGAACCGGGTCGTTTCCGCGCATTGGTATTGATGGAGCCGGTTTTGTTTCCGCGCTATTACATGCTCGAGTGGAATTTCGCCAGAATATTGGGGATGGGGGAAAATGTCCACCCGCTTATTCAAGGCGCGCTGAAACGCCGCCGCACATTTGACGACCTGGATAAGGTTTTTGACGCCTATCGCCGCCGCAGCATCTTCCGCTTCTTCTCGAATGAAAATCTGCGTGCATTTATCGAGGGTATGACCAAACCCAAAGCGGACGGCGGCTACGAGTTGGCGTATTCACCGGAATGGGAAGCGCACATTTATCACACCGGCATCTGGCGCGATTGGGATTTGTGGAACGGACTCTCGCATCTTGAAGTTCCAACGCTCATCATCCGCGGCGCAGAGACTGACACCTTCTGGGCATCCACGGCGCGTTCTGTCCAAAAAAAGAATCGCAAGATCAAGATCATCTCGCTGGAGAATTCCACTCACCTGCTCCCGCTTGAAAAACCGCAGGAGGCGTTTGACATCATGAATGGATTTTTGAAGAACATGATGGTCGAGCAAAGCGAGCGCTCTTCTCGCTTGTATCGAGACCAGAACAACAACTTGAAGGATATCTTATGACTGAATCAAATTATTCATCCGCCGAACTGATGATCATCAATGCCGCGCGCTTATTGCGTGACGGCGACGTGGTTTTCGTCGGCGTGGGACAACCCAATCTCGCCTGCAATCTCGCCAAGCGTACACACGCGCCGAACCTTGTGATGATCTACGAAGCGGGCGTGATCGGTGCGGAACCGAAACGCCTGCCGCTTTCCATCGGCGACCCGACGCTCGTCAGCGGCGCGCTGTCCGTGGTCAGCATGTACGATATTTTCACGCTTTACCTGCAGCGCGGCAATGTCGATGTGGGATTCATGGGCGGCGCGCAAATTGATAAGTTCGGTAACATCAACGCCACGGTCATCGGAAAAGATTATGAGCATCCCAAAGTCCGCCTGCCTGGTTCGGGTGGATCACAAGAGATCGCGGCCTGGGCCAATCGTTGTTATCTGATGACGCCGCACCAAAAACGCCGCTTCCCTGAAAAAGCGGACTTCATGACCTCAGCCGGTTTTTTAACTGGGCGCAAGGAGCGCGAAGCGACCGGCGTGCGCGGCGCAGGCATGGTCGGCGTTGTAACTGACATTGGCTTCATGGAGCCGGATGAAAACGGCGAATTGATCCTGACCGCGCTTCATCCAGGCAAAACAGCCGAGCAGGCCAAAGAGAATACCGGCTGGGATTTAAAAATCGCTCCCCAATTAAAAACCACAGAACCTGTTACAGACAAGGAATTAAAAATCCTGCGCGAAGAACTTGATCCATCGGGCATCTATCTCAAAGGCGGATAAAGAGGCGCGGGTTGAAAGTTGAGAGTCGGGAGTCGCAAAATGGCAGAGACTAAAAAGATTCGCGGGTTCAAAGACTTAATCGTCTGGCAAAGATCTCTCGCACTGGCGGTTGAGATTTACAAAGTCACCAAAGAATTTCCGCGAGAAGAAACCTATGGACTCACTTCTCAAATTCGCCGTGCGGCGGTTTCAATTCCATCAAATGTTGCGGAAGGACATGCGCGAAACACAAAACTTCAATTCGCAAATTTTATTGGCATCGCACTTGGTTCCGCCGCAGAACTTGAAACTCAATTGACAATCTCCTTGCAAATCAACCACATCAAACAATCGGATTACGATAAACTCATTGGAGAACTAACGGAGATAACGCGAATGCTTTACGGCCTTCTCAATCGAGTTCAACCTGACCGCCACGCCCATTAACTGCTAACGACTCTCGACTCACTACAAGAGACTCTTATGACCGAAATTCAATCTCACCCCAAACGTTCATTGCCCAGCATCATCTTCCTTTCCCCTGACGAGCCCCGTCTGCGTGCGGGTTGGCGATTGTTGATTCAAACCATTTTGATGTTCATTCTAGGCATCCCTATCGGAATGATAATTTTTGCAAGCGCTGCCGTATTTGGTCTCCGGCTTGACAACCTGCTCTTCAATCAAATCGGTGAGTTTCTGGTTTTCACAGGCTCGATCTTTCTCGTGAGACGCCTGCTGGACAAAAGAACCATTTCAAGTCTCGGATTCACCCTTAACATCCAATTACTCTGGGACGTTCTAACAGGCATTGGGATCACATTTGTCATGATGGGAATGATCTTCTCAGCAATGCTCCTGCTGGGCTGGTCAAAATTCGAGTCCTTCGCGTGGCAAACCGAATCCATCTTCAATGTCATCGCAAACACCGCGACCTTCCTGGCTATCTTCATCTTC
>JAKBYW010000257.1:0-4218 GCA_021840275.1 Chloroflexota bacterium
ATATCTGCTCTCTCTCAGTTTGGCAATCAACTGCTCAAACCTGGCCTGTGAATCAGTCATATCTACTCATTATAAATAATCATTCTCTATAAATTATTATTATTTATAATAACCCTCTTGCCTGATGAAGTCAAGTTTATTACCCACACAAAAAGAGGGGCTGTCTATCCCTTTTTAGACAGCTTCTGATTTTCTATTCCCAATCGTGCGCGCCTGCCAGGAAAGCCTTGCCGCTCATGGATTTTTTTCCCGGCGGTTGAACTTCATCTAGGATGAGAAGCCCGCTTCCCGCTCCGACCGCGGCCTGCCCCCGGTAAACCAGCCTCTCCCCCGCTGATACATTTCCCATCTCAGCGTGCGCTCGATGGACCTTCAACATCCCGCCGTTCCATTCGAAGAATGTGCCCGGCCATGGATTAAATGCGCGCACACGCCGCGCCAACTCTTCAGCCGGGCGCGTGAAGTCGAGCAGACCATCTTCCTTCTTCAACATCGGCGCGTACGTGGCTTTGCTTTCATCCTGCGCTTGAGGCTTTAGTTCGCCGGATAAATAACGCGGCAAAGTTTCGATCAATAGATCCGCACCGAGCACGGACAATTTTTTGAACAATGTTTCGCCGGTATCTTCATCTTCAATTGGAATTGCGCGTTGTGAAAGCACAGCACCGGTGTCCACACCTTTATCCATTTGCATAATGGTCACGCCGGTTTCGGCGTCTCCTGCCAAAATCGAGGCCTGAATGGGCGCCGCGCCGCGTCCGCGCGGGAGCAGCGAGGCGTGAACGTTGATACATCCGTGTACAGGTAACGCCAGCACGTCCGGGCGCAGGATCTGCCCGAAAGCGGAGACCACAATTAGATCCGGGCACCAGAGGCGCAGTTGTTCCATCGCATCCGGCTCTTTTAATTTTTCCGGTTGAATGAGCGCAAGTCCCAAATCGAGCGCAAGCATTTTTACTGGCGGTCGTTTGAGTTCGCGTCCGCGCCCGGAGGGACGGTCAGGCTGAGTGATCACGCCGGCCACATCATAATGTTGAGCAAGCGCCCGCAAGGTCGGCACGGCAAAATCAGGCGAGCCCATAAAAACGATTTTTGTCATCTTGTGCATTTTAACATAATAGTACTGATGTCTCTATCGGGTGGGCGTTAGTTTTTTGGAAGGCCGCTAAACACGAAGGCTTGTACTGAGCTGGTAGGTTGAGCTTGTCGAAACCCTGTCGAAGTGGCACAAAGTACAATCCAGTGGGAGGATTCGCGATTTGGCACTCTTTTTTTCCTTTGACCTTCGCGTAGCAGCCTATGGTTTTGCACTTTGGGTTTGGTTCTTCTCCAAAAATTTTAACGCCCACCCGAGACAAAGACAATGATGTGTACGCAAAGGTTGTCATAGAAAAGAACCTCCAGTAGGATAAAGATTAGTGAAATCAAACCCTACAGGAGGCTCGCGGTGAAATATAACACTGAAACGATAAAGGATCTGGGGCAGCAGGTGAGTCAAGTTTTTCAAGCGGCGGTAGTGAATCACGAAGAGAAAGAGCTGAGAATTGCGGATATGGAAAGCGAACTGCGAGAGATGCTGCGTGTGATCGGAGCGGAAGCATTTAGCCAGATATTAAGTATATCGGGAGGTGCTCATCCGATCTTTTGATCCAACCCTCTTGACAATGTCACATCTCCGCACAGGGTCAAAACCTTTCACCACAAAGTCCACAAAGGATTACAAAGGTGAGCAAAATGCTAAAAGCCGGGGTTTCCTTCGTGTTACTTTGTGTCCTTTGTGGTTAAGAAATTAGGTTCCAGTCTTAATGTGACGTTGTCGAACTCTTCATCTTTTGCGAAAATGGCGTAAACTTGGCGCATGAATAGCAATTCGGCTCGCCCTGCATTTTCCAAAATTCTGATCGCCAATCGCGGCGAGATCGCCATTCGGATCATGCGGGCCTGCAAAGAGCTTGGCATCAAAACTGTCGCTGTTTATTCGGAGGCGGATAAAAATGCTTTGCACGTCCAATTTGCAGACGAAGCCGTTCTGCTCGGCGCGGCGGCCCCGAAAGAATCCTATCTCAACGTTGACAAAATCATCGCCGCCGCCAATCAGACTCATGCAGACGCCATCCATCCCGGCTACGGATTCTTATCGGAGAACGCTTCCTTCGCCGCCGCAGTGGACTCCGCTAAATTGACTTTTATCGGCCCCTCGGCCGATTCCATCCGCGCGATGGGCAATAAAGCAGAATCAAAGATCAGCATGAAGAAAGCTGGTGTGTCAACCGTCCCCGGTTTTGAAGGACTCGAATCTGAATCGGATTTCAGGAAAGCCGCAAACGAAATCGGTTATCCGGTGCTGGTCAAAGCCGCGGCGGGCGGTGGGGGCAAGGGAATGCACGTGGTCGAAAGAGAAGCCGATTTAACGGAAGCCGTTGAAGGCGCGCGAAGAGAAGCGCTCAACGCATTCGGCGATGGAAGTCTGCTCGTTGAAAAATATTTGCCGAACGCGCATCACATCGAATTCCAAATCTTCGGCGACCAGCACGGACATTTCGCCCATCTTTTTGAGCGCGAATGTTCGGTGCAGCGCCGCCATCAAAAGATCGTTGAAGAGACTCCCTCGCCGCTGCTCACAAAAAATCTGCGCGAAGAAATGGGACGCGCCGCGGTCGCCGCCGCGCAGGCTGTACATTATTTCAACGCCGGCACTGTGGAATTTATCGTTGACCCCGACACATTGAAATTTTATTTTCTCGAAATGAACACGCGTTTGCAGGTAGAACATCCGGTGACTGAACTTGTTGTCGGGCTCGACCTGGTGCAATGGCAGATCCGAATTGCGGCGGGAGAAAAATTTCCGTTCACGCAAAAAGATTTTTCACAGCGCGGACACGCCATCGAGTGCCGCATTTATGCCGAAGACCCGGCGGGCGGATTTCTTCCAAGCACCGGAAAACTTTTGCAATTCGTCGAGCCGCGCGGCCCCAACATTCGCGTGGACTCGGGCTTTACCGCTGGCAGTGAAGTGACACAATTCTACGATCCACTGCTGGCGAAGTTGATTGTGCATGGAGAAAATCGCGCGGTCGCGGTGCAACGCATGCAGGCGGCGTTGCGAGATTTTGTGGCGCATGGCGTGACCACCAACATTGATTTTTTGCGAGACGTTTTGTCTCATCCTGATTTTGCCAAAGGCGATGTGACCACGCGTTGGGTCGAGACGAAATTTGATTGGCAACCGGCCGAACCGCCGATGGACGCGTTGATCGCGGCGGCGTTGAGAGAAACAGCGGTTCAAAGTTCAACGTTGAAGATGCAAGATTCGAATGAGGTTGATCCGTTTAGCCCGTGGAAGAATCCGGGCGGATTTAGAAATTGAACCGGAGACACTTGCACCGGCACACAAGTGCAGGTGTAAACAGAGATAAACGTTTATCTGCGTTCATCTTTGGTGAATAAACTTATGAAACTTAATTTCGAGCAGAACCCCAAATCTTTTCCCGTTGAACTAACGCCTTCCGGCAAATCGTATCGCGCAACAATTGGCGATAAAACGTTCGACGCTGAAATTATCCGCGCCGAAAACGGCAAACTGGATTTGCTGATCGACGGCAAACGCGTTAGCGCTTATATTTCGTCCGATGGCGCAAAACGCTGGGTAACGGTCAACGGGCAAACGTTCGTGCTGACCAAATCATCCGGCACAAAACGCGGCGGCGGAAAACATGACCACACTGGAGAATTGTCCGCGCCCATGCCGGGACAGGTGCGCGCGGTGAACATCAGCGAAGGCGAGGCCGTGACGAAAGGTCAAACGCTTTTGGCGGTTGAAGCAATGAAAATGGAAATCCGCATTCAAGCGCCAAGGGATGGAATTGTTTCATCCATTTCAGTGAAGGTTGGCCAGACGGTGGAACGGGAACAGATTTTGGTGGAGATTGTTGACAGGTTGGAAAGTTAGAAGGTTGAACGTTCAAACCTTCCAACCTGCAACCTTCGAACGGAGGAAAAATGCCAGGCAAATATTTTGACGAACTCGAAGTCGGGATGAAATTCAAGCACGGCGGACGTACCATCACCGAGATGGATAATGTTTTATTTTCTGCGCTGACGATGAACACACAGCCGCTTCATGTCAACGAAGATTTTGCATCGAAGACGGAATTTGGCCAGCGACTGGTGAACGGCGTTTTTACATTCGGGCTGGTCGTTGGCTTGACCGTCGCTGAA
>JAKBYW010000258.1:0-4209 GCA_021840275.1 Chloroflexota bacterium
GACGCTACATCGTTGGCGCAATCGCTTCGATGGCTTTCGGCCTCGACGAGCCGACTCTCGATGGAAATTTGCGCCGCATCTTTGCGCGTGTCTTTGATGTAGGCGAGCCAGCGGATTCACCGGCAGGCAAAAAGATTTTGTGGGGATTTGCCGCCGAACATTTGCCAAAAGGTCGGGCAGGTGATTACAACCAGGCGCTGATGGATTTGGGCGCGACGATTTGTCTGCCGAAGAATCCACGCTGTTTGCTTTGCCCGCTGAAGAAATTATGCAAGGCGCGCGCACTTGGAATTCAGGAAAAGCGTCCTGTGTTGAAGCCGAGGAAATCCACGCCGCATTATGTCCAGGCCGCGGCGGTGATCGTAAGGCGGATTGGCAATCCGCCCCACGAACAGGTCTTGCTGGCGAAGCGTCCGTCGAAGGGATTGCTAGGGGGGATGTGGGAATTTCCGAATGGCCGCGTTATCCCCAATGGGAACGATGTTGGCGACCCGGCTGGAGAGTTGGTAAAAGTCATTCAAACGGCGTACCGGCTCAAAGTCCGCAGAAAAGAGGCGTTGGGAATTGTCCGGCACGCATATACTCATTTCAAGGTCACAGTTCACGTCTTTAATTGCAACTTGATTTCAATGTCAAAAAACAAAAATTTGGAATGGATGAAAGTGAGGAATTTAGATGAGTACCCGATGGGGAAGGTTGACCGGCAGATCGCAGGAAAAATTATAGGGGCACAGCGTCGCCGCGTCCCTATAGATTGAATTATCCCTTGCTCAGAGTTACAAACACCATTGGCTTGCGATTGGTCTCTTCGCGCAAGTAGGACTTGACCGCGCTGACGATGTCCTTCTCGTTATTCAACCCGCGGCTGTTGACGATTTCCATCACGCGCTTGCGGGCTTCCGGTATAAGTTGCTCGGCTTCTTCAGACGAGACAAAGCCGCGTGTGATGATCTCAGGCTCGTGAAGCAGGCGGCCTGTGAGTTTGTCGATGCTCAGGTCGATCAGGAAGATGCCGCCGCGCGACAGTTGTTCGCGCTCGCGCATAATATCTTCATCCACTTCGCCGATGGATTGCCCGTCCACGAAGATATAATCGCCGGGAATGCGCTCACCAAGTTTTATCTTGTTTCCCTGCAACTCGACGGTCTGGCCGTTTTCAACCACGATGACATTTTCGGCCGGGATGCCAACCATTTTCGCGAGATCGCCATGACGAGTCAACATTCGCAGTTCGCCGTGAATGGGCATAAAGTGATTGGGTCGCACAAGGTTGAGCAAAAGTTTCAGCTCTTCCTGGCTGGCGTGGCCCGATACATGGATGGGCGCAATTGAGTCGTTGATGACGATTGCGCCGCGGCGTAACAGGCGGTTGATGGTTTTGCTGATAGACTCTTCGTTGCCGGGGATTGGGTGCGAAGAGAGCACGACCGTATCGCCGGTCTTAAGATCGAACTGGCGATTTGTGCCAGCCGATAACCGCCCAACGATGGAAGATGGCTCGCCTTGCGAACCAGTGCACATTAGTACCACTTTGTGATCCTGCATGTGCAGGGCTTCATCCAGCGGGATAATCAATTCGTCAGGGATGTCGAGATAGCCAAGTTTGCGGGCGATCTTGACGTTATCAACCATGCTCGGACCCGCCAACGCCATCTTGCGTCCGAGCTTGGCGGCGGCGTCAGCCACTTGCTGGACGCGCGAGATCAGCGACGCAAACGTCGCCACGATGATGCGGCCTTTGGCTTCCGAGAAGACTTTGTCGAAGGCTGGGCCGATGATCATTTCAGACGGCGTCCAGCCGGGGCGTTCGGCGTTGGTTGAATCAGATAGCAAAAGGTCAACTCCGCGCCCCGCGAACTCAGCCAGTTTGCCGTAATCAGTCGGCCAGCCATCCACCGGCGTATGATCGAATTTAAAGTCGCTCATGTGGACGACCAGACCGGCGGGAGTGGTGATGCCGAGTCCGACCGCGTCGGGGATGGAATGGCAAATGTGGAAGAACTCGATCTTGAACGGGCCAAGCTCGATGGATTTTCCCGCTTCGATCGTGTGAATTCCGGCCCTGGCTGTCGCCCCGTTGCGCGCCAGTTTGACTTCGATCAATCCGCGCGTCAATGGCGTGGCATAGACCGGCGCGGAAATGTCGGTCAAAAAGTGATGGATTGCGCCGATGTGGTCCTCGTGTCCGTGTGTGATAACAAGGCCAACAACTTTATCCGCGCGCTTGCGCAAATATTCATAGTCTGGGATGATGTAGTCCACCCCGAGCATGTCGTTTTCAGGGAACATAATGCCCGCGTCCACCACCAATATCTGGTGATCGAACTCATAGGCGGTCATGTTCTTGCCTACTTCCCCTAATCCGCCCAGGGGAATGATCTTCAATTTTCCGTGCTTACTCATTTTGTTATATTTCCTTTATCCTTTAATAAAATATAGTTAACCGCCTTTGGCGGGTAAGGTCGTTGGTTGACAAATATAAAAATATCCCAGCGGACTTGCTCGCCGGGATTCTCTAAACGTACCGCGTGCAATTGTTCTTACAAAACTGCCAAATGGCAGAAAAGGTCAACATCCGAATGAGAGTAGTATAGCAGGGGAATGAGGATTTGTCTATGCCGGATGTGTTAACTATTGGTTAATTGTTTGTTACCTTTTTTGACGGTGATTTCGTTCCATCATCAGGCTGAACTCGACTTGCTTCTGCTCGATCTGCCTGCGGATTTCACCCCGCTTCTTTTCCTCGACCAAAGCGGACTTCCTCGGGCGTGTCGAAATAAGCCGTCAGGTGAATGGGCTTGCCTTTGCCTGGCAAATTGTCGAACTCGCCGCGCTCCATGGCTTCCTTGATGATGGATTCAACCGCCTTGTCGAAATTCATGTACTAATTTTAACTCATGTCATTGCGAGGGTGTTCTTCCCGAAGCAATCTCGCAATTGAAATTAGGGGATTGCTTCGCCGCATAAAACGCGGCTCGCAATGACATGAAATTTTCGTGGTGATACAATCCAACAGAGAATTTTCACGGAGGCATTCATGCAGTCAGCAAAGCTACGCGCCCGCTATCGTCACATCATGTGGTTTTTCACGCGCACCGCGGCGGGCTTTATTTTCTGGGAGCTTGTTTTGCCGCGCATCGGCCTGCGCGGCGTGACGCGTCGCACACGTTCGGAGCGTTATAAAAGGATCGCGGCCCAATTCCGGGCGATGGCGATTCGCATGGGCGGAGTCATGATCAAGGTAGGGCAGTTCCTTTCGGCGCGGCTCGATATTCTGCCGCCAGAGATCACCGAAGAACTTGCGGGTCTGCAGGATGAGGTCCCGGCGGAGGATTTCGATGCCATCCGCAAATTGGCGGAGGCCGAGTTTGGAATGCCGCTCGAGGAGAAGTTTGAGCGCTTCGAGAGCGAACCGCTGGCAGCTGCCTCATTAGGTCAGGTTCACCGCGCCCGGCTGCGGGTCGAGGCGCCCGAGGCGGAGGAGTTTCGCGATGTCGTCGTAAAAATCCAGCGTCCGTTCATCGAGCAATTGATCGACGTTGACTTTTCTGCGTTGCGAGAATTTGGCGGCTGGCTGCAAAAATATAAGCCTATCAGCAAACGCGTCAACGTGCCTGCGTTGATCGAAGAATTGTCGGGGACGGTTCACCGCGAAATTGATTATCTGGCCGAAGGAAAAAACGCCGAGCTGTTCAGCAAAAATTTCAAAGACCGCAAACACGTCCACGTGCCACGCGTGGTTTGGAGTTGCACCACGGGGCGCGCCTTGACGCTTGAAAATGTTTTTGCGATCAAGATCACGGATTATGAAGCCATCACCGCCGCCGGAATTGACCGCGCGGAAGTGGCGAAAGTTTTGCTCGATACATATCTCAAGCAGATTTTCGAAGACGAATTTTTTCACGCAGACCCGCATCCGGGAAATATGTTCGTCACGCCGGTGCCGGCCACGAAGCGCAGAAAAGCCAACTGGCGTTTGACGTTCGTGGATTTTGGCATGGTCGGCACGGTGCCGGAAAATTTGCGGGATGGATTGCGTGAATTATTGATCGGTATTGGCCTGCGCGATTCGGCGCGCGTGGTGAAATCTTATAAGACATTGGACGTTTTGCTTCCGAGCGCAGATTTGAAATTACTCGAGGAAGCCGAAGCGCAGTTGTTCGAGCGATTCTGGGGAATGTCAATGAGCGAACTGCGCAAAATCGATCA